>NZ_CP010871.1:0-157294 GCF_001305615.1 Actibacterium sp. EMB200-NS6 | reverse complement strand
AGACCCCGTAGAAATTGCGCGGGTCCTGGAACCGCGTGATGGACGGCATGTAGACCTTGTCCACGGGGGACAAATAGTACGCCTCTGTGCCCGTGAAGACGGTCGTGATGTCGATGGTATCGAAAAACGCCTGCATGTGCGGGATGGGCTCTGACGGCGGATGCTCGGGCACGGGCTCCGGGTCAGGGAAGAAGCTGTCGGGCAAGCCCTCGATCTGGCAGGCATTGAACACACGGTAGGATTTCTGGAAGCGAAATATACGGGCTTCCTCGGAGTGATCATCCCCGTCGCTGCGGTCATGCTCATCTGCGCCCGCGTCTTTCCGGCTTTGACCGTAATAAACGACGACAGAGGACTTCTCGCCCTTGCGGACCTTTGCGTCCAACGCATTGGCTTGCGGCAGCGTCATCCAGAAGGGAGAGCTGTGGCCCGCCATCACGGTCCGCATCGTCAGCAGAAAGTTGTTCACTCCCTGGTAGGGTTCGCCGCCCACGCGCAGGGGGCGAGAACTGCCACCTGCGGTCCAGGGCTTGCGCCACGGTAGGACGCCGCGCTCGATGATACGGATGATTTCGTTTGTGATGACCTCGGAGGCATCGAATTTGGTCGTGCGGGATCGGGCCATGGCTGGCCTCCTTTCGAATGTTGGTGTGAAGGAATGATGATTAGATTGACTGACGGGGCCGCGGATCGTTGACGATCCTCGCGCCGAGCCCTTCGACCATGTCGATGTAGGTGGTCAGCGACACGGACTTGCCGAGACCCGAAGAGTCAGGGTCGACCGATCCGTCCCGCGCCACCCGCGGCAGGTTCGCGAAGGCGATGACATCGGTGACGGGTCGGATATCGATGAACGGCGTGCCACGTGCGACCGCAAGAGCGGCCAAGGGAAAGCGTTCGATGGGCGCGAAGGTCGACACGGTGGTCCAACCGAGATGGATGAATGTTCCACCCTCTCCGCAGGTCACATGCGCGTTTGGCAATGACGCCGCCTGCTTCAGATAGCCGAGGTCACGCAGGACAGTCTCGCGCTCGAGCCGTTGTGCCTGCCCCGTCTGGCCGGTTCGGCGTAGTTCCTTGTGTCGCCACCACCAGGCAGCGGTCGCGCGCAACACGCGCAAAACACCTGTTTGCATCGGAATGCCCTTCATCAGAAAAGACAGACCGGAATCCGGCCCGGACCCATCTGAGGGACCCCAAAGGCCCTCATCTGTCAGTCACAAAACCCGAAGGACACTTTCACTCTTTAGGGATCTGATGCCGGGGAGCGTTAAATGCAAAGCTCATGAGAACGTAGGATCCTCCACTTTCCGGCATCAGACACCAATGAGGAACAGGATCAGGCCCGGACGCCCTCTTTCGGGCATCCTCAGGCCTGACCTCCCCCGGCCCTCCTCTCCCTCTCAAACCCCATGATCTGCGCAAGCGGCTTGCTTTTGTTCCTGTTATGTTCTATTTTAAGAACCACGCTAAGAAGGGAGATCCCCGATGGAAAGCACCACTTACGCCCTGCCCGCGACGCCCAAGCAGATCGCCTATGCGCGCGCGCTGGCCCTGCGCAACCAGACGCTTCTGCCGTGGGAGGTTCAGCAAGATCGGCGCTCCTTGAGCGCCTGGATCGACGCACAGGCCAAGCTGAAGCCGGGCCCGCAGGACAGCCGCCCGACATCGAAGCAGGTCGCCTTCGCCGAGCGTCTCGCCCGGATCAAACGCCGCGCCGTCCCGGATGAGTGTTTCCGCGACAAGGGGCTGATGTCAAAATGGATCGATGGGAACAAATGAAGCTGGGTAGCCCCTGCGGTGATTGAGACTACTTCAGCCGATCAACAATCGATGCTCCGCCCGACCTGGCAAGCGCGATCAGGCTGGACTGGATTTTGGATGTGAAGACGGAACTGAACGTGCCGATGGGCGTGCGGTCCTCCCAGACATAGGACCGCTCCAGAATATCGGTGTTGATCTCGTCCAGCATGACCCATTTGCGGACATGGGTCTCCAACCCCACACGCTGCGACTCGATCTGTGGCACCTCGATGCACTTGCGCGAGGGCAAGGGCGGTTGCGTCGTGATCGGCAGGATGAACACCACGGTCTCGCTATCGGACTTGGCGACAGTGACGGCGATACAGACAGGCCGTGTCTTGCGGCCCTCTGTCTCGCCCGCCATCTGCTCGCGTTTCCACAGGAACGGATAGCGGAAAACCTCTCCAGCACTCGGCTTAGTCATCAGCCTGCGTCAAGTCCCGCTCGAGCCCTTCTATCATCAGCGCCTTGAGATCCTCGGGCATCTCGTCAACCATATGAGCTTGTTGAGTGGCCCCCCGCGCGAGCTGCTGATACTGATCCATGCTCATGAGCACGAATTTCGGCTTGCGATGTTTGGTGATCGCAATCGGCGACCGAATGGCCGCGTCGAACAGGTCACTTGTGTGCCGCGTCAGGTCGGCCGCCTTGAACTCGGGAAGCTCATGCATGATCAGGGTCTCCATTTGTCCAGAATATACATACATTCTGGATATTCTGCAAGAGATGGGTTGAGCCCTTCCATGTGTCATCCGAACCGCCGCACGGTCTCAGTGTAGGTGTACTCATAGGCGGTGTTGTATCGACCCAGTGAAAACCTGCTCATGCTACAAGGGAGAACGTAGCGATGAGTATGACGATGGACGACAGCATCAAGCGTTGGACGGCGAAGCGGAAGACGGCTCTGGTGATCGAGGTCATCCAGGGCAAGACGACCGTGTCGGAGGCAAGTCGATCATTCGACCTCACACCCTCCGAGATCGAGGGCTGGGTTGAAGACGCCAAGCGGGGGATGGAGAACTCGCTGCGCGCCAACCCGCTCGACATCCGCGAGCAGTACGAGAAGCAGCTCAGGGACCTGCAGGAAGCCTATGGCGAGGCCATGCTGGAGCTACGGGCCCGAAAAAAGCTTCAGGCCCTGCTGGATGCGCAGGACGGGAATTGATCCGTCGCATCCAGCAGGGCCTCTTGGCGGAGGGCGTCGCAGTGTCGATCGCCAAGCTCTGCACGTGGTTCGGCATTCCCCGGCGCACGGTCTACTACAAGCCGGTGAAAGCCGCGCCGAAGGTCGATCCCCGCTTCGCTGAACCGATCAAGAAGATGATCGAGGAGGAGCCGTCCTTTGGCTATCGGACCGTGGCCTGGCTCCTGGGCTTCAACAAGAATACGGTGCAGAGGATCTTCCAGATCAAGGGCTGGCAGGTTCGCAAGCGTGCCGTGGGCATGCGGCCTCGCATCCAGGCGGTTCCGTCTGTCGCAGCTGCACCGAACGAGAGGTGGTCGACCGATCTCGCCCGCATCTGGACCGGCAAGGACGGCTGGGCCTCGCTGGCCTTGGTGATCGACTGCCACACCCGCGAGCTGCTGGGCTGGCACCTGTCGAAATCCGGCAAGGCTACGACGGCCAGCGCCGCCCTTGAGCATGCGCTGATCGCGAGGTTCGGCACCCTGGGCCGGGTCGAGGAGGAGTTCCTGCTGAGGTCAGACAATGGCCTGGTCTTCACCAGCCACCACTTCACGGCCATCGTCCGCTGCTACGGACTGAAGCAGGAGTTCATCACCCCTCACTGCCCACAACAGAACGGCATGGTCGAACGCTTCATCCGGACGTTGAAGGAGCAGTGCGTGCATCGACACCGTTTCGAAAGCAGCCAGCATGCGATGCGCGTTATCGGTGACTGGATTGCATTCTACAATAACCGCCGCCCTCATCAGGCGCTTGCCATGCGCACGCCTGCCGAGGCATTCATATTAGCGGCCTAACCTGAGCAGATTCCGCTGGGTCGATACACAAGTTTGCATTCGCATCGACACCACCGCGGCCAGGCACCCCGGTTCACGCGCCGCGCAGCAGATCCTGCACCACGGATGGTTGCCTGGCGATCAATGCCAGCAGAACCTGTGCCGGGCCCGTCGGCTGCCTGCGCCCATGTTCCCAGTTCAGCAGCGTGCCCTTTGCCACGCCAATGCTCTTGGCGAACTCGGCCTGTGACAGACCCGTTTTCTGGCGCACTTCGGCCACGTCGACCTTGGCCACCGACACTTCATGCACCTTGGCACCGGCAAGTTCGCCATTCGCGAAATCCAGCGCCTCTTGCAGGCCCCTGGATACGGATTCGAATGCGCTCATGTTGCGTCTCCATATTTCGCGATGAGCGCCTTGCTCATCTCTACCGCAGCGGTCTGTTCGGTCTTTGACAGGTTGGCCTTTTCGTTCTTGGCAAAGACCGTGATCAGGAAGATCGGCATATGGGGCCCGCCAAAAACATATACCGTCCTGAAACCGCCGCTCTTGCCGCCGCCCTCTCTTGGGATGCGGACCTTGCGCAACCCGCCACCCAGCGACACGCCAGCCTCTGGATTGGCGGCAATAAAGTCGATCGCGGCCTCGCGTTCGTGGTCCGACATGATTGCCCTTGCCCGTCTTTGAAATTCGGGCAGTTCGACGACTGTCTGCAATCGTGCCATTCCTTGTCTCATATAGGTTTCAGCGGTGTATGTGTCAATGACGTATAGCTTGCGTTCGCAAAGGGCAAGGCGGTGTCTGCTGCGCGAACCGGCCGGGGCGCGCAATCGCGGCTGCTGCGGCCCGCACTCCGGATGCGCGGGCGCTGCGAAAACTCGGGAACTTACGCGATGTTCGGGTGTTCGCCTATCTGTAGCTGGTCGCCTGCCTGACCGGTCCGCGATACATCGCGGCATGCCACGGGGAGCCGTTCCCCATGCGGTGACGCAACCAAAGGTCCGTCAGCACCAACATCAGGGCGCCTGTCACAGCCCACGAGTACGCCCCATGACGCACAATACGACACACGCCATCAGCGATGTCCTCGACGCGCTTGAATCCACCGTGCAGGGAGACGAGATCGCTGTCAGCGATGTGGTCGACACGCTTGGTCGGTCGTCTTTCGGATCGCTCATGCTGGTGTTTTCGCTGATCTCCACGTCTCCCGCCAGCGCCATTCCGGGGGTGACCGCCGTGGTGGCGGTTCTGGTGTTCATACTTGTTGCGCAGATGATGGCAGGCCGCGAATCCGTCTGGCTGCCGGCTGTCGTGACCCGTCGTCGGCTTCCCGGCGACAAGCTGTGCAAGGGCATTCGGTGGTTGCGGCGCCCGGTTCGCTTTGTCGAACGGTTTCTCAGGCCGCGGATGACATGGCTTTTCCACCGGCCCTGGCTGTGGCTGCCGATGATCCTTGTCATGGCACTTACGCTCTTCATGCCATTCATGGAGATCGTGCCGACATCGGGGTCCATCGCATCGGCGGTCATCGCGTTGTTCGCCGCAAGCCTGCTGACACGCGACGGGGCGTTGGCGATGCTTTCGCTGGCATTGCTGGCGCTGGTTCCGGCGGCGGCGTTCTACTGGCACGCCTAGCTGCCCGTATCTGCGCCGCGGCGCCGGGGCGATGGCCGCCCCGGACGGTGCTTTTGGTCAGGCTGTACCCGGTCAGGCCAACGCCACCACGGCAAGGCCATCCAGTGTCAGCCGATCTTCGTGCAGGGAAAAGCTGCCGGACGAGAACTGCTCTTGCAGCGAGGACCGCGGCAGCGTCAGCTCGGTCGGCTTCATGTCGAAATTCACCGCGCAGATCAGGCTTTCGCCCGACTTGTCGCGTTCGAAGGCGATGACCTTGGCGGGGGTGTCTTCGAAGATGCGTTCCGAAGCGGTCCGCAGCATCGGGACCGACCGCCGCCAGCGCAGCAGCTTTCGGGTAAAGGCAAGCACCGAATCCGGGTCGGCTTCCTGCACATCGACCGCCGCATCAAGATGCGGGCGGGGCACCTTCAGCCATGGCTCGTCGGAACTTGAGAACCCGCCATTGGGCGCATCGCGCAACCAGGGCAACGGACAGCGCACGCCATCGCGGCCTTCGAAATCGGGCCAGAGCGCCTTGGCCCATGGGTCCTGGATATCCTCGAAGGGGATATGGGGTTGTTGCAGGCCCAGTTCTTCGCCCTGAAACAGAATGGCGCCGCCCATCAGGGTCGCCTGCAGGAAAAGCAGAAGCTTTGCGGCGTCGGCGGAATGGCCCGCCTCGCAGGCCTTTGGCATCAGGTTCGACACTGCGCGCGGCGAATCGTGGTTGGTAAAGACGTTCAGGCTGGATCCCGGCATCAGGTAACGCGACCGCAGGTTCAGCATCGACGTCCAGTCGCGCAAGGTGTCGGCGCGGTTGATCAGATCGAAATCGTAGACCGCGTGCAGCCGGTCGTTGTCGATGGTGTATTTGGGCGCAAGGCGCGAGCTGTCGACATCGGCCAGTTCCCCCACAAGCACCCGCTGGGGCGCGTATTCATTGGCGACGCGGCGCAGTTGATGCAGGATCGGGATGGCTTCGGGCACGTCGCGATCGAACAGGTGGATCTGCTGCTTGAACGGGTTGTTGGGCCCGCCGCCGACCGACGGGTTTTCGGTTGCGCGCGCGGGGGGATTGGATCGCAGATCGCTGTCGTGGCTCAGGCACTGGATGGCGTCCAGCCGGAACCCGTCCAGCCCCATGTCCAGCCAGAACCGCATGTTGTCCAGCACCTCGGCGAGCACCTGCTGGTTGCGCAGGTTCAGCGCGGGTTGGCTGGCCAGGAACGGGCGGTAGCAATATTGCGCCCGCTGCGGCACCCAGCGCCACGCCCGCCCCCCGAACGAGCTGATCCAGTTGTTGGGCGGCCCGCCGTCGGGCGCGGGGTCGGCCCAGACGTACCAGTCGGCCTTGTCATTGTCGCGCGAGGCGGCGCTTTCCTTGAACCAGGGATGTTCGTCGGATGTATGACCGGCGATGAAATCGAACATGATCTTCAGATCGCGTTCATGGGCCGCGTCGATCAGTTCCTGCACATGTTCGACCTTGCCCAGGGGCGGGTGAACGCCGCGAAAATCGCTTACGTCATAGCCGTTGTCTTCTTGCGGCGACGGGTAGAACGGCGTCAGCCACAGCCCGTCGACGCCCAGATCGCGGATGTAGGGCAGTTTCTCGATGACCCCGCGGATATCGCCGTAGCCATTGCCGGAGGTGTCGTTGAACGAATGGGTGTAGACCTCGTAGAACACCGCGCCGCGCCACCATTCGGGCGGCTCGGGCACGGTGCCTCTGTTGGTGATCGCATAGACAAGTTCGGCGTCTCTTTCGGTGACCGACATGCGCTGGCTCCTGTGATCTGCGGGTGTAGGGGGCGCGGTTTGCCGCGCACGAACGGCGCGGCCCGGCGGGTGATGGCAAGATTTACGCGCGCGCGGTCAGCGACGTGCGGGATCTGCCGCGCTGTGTCGTTTCGCGCGCAGCGGGGTTTCCGCTACCGGCACCCCTGCAAGACGCCGCACGCCATTGCGCCGACGCGGGCCGCCCGGTTGGGCAAGACCGGGACAAACGGTGCGCAGCGGGCGTTCGCAAGTGTCAGGTCTGCCGGGCATCGCGCGTCTCCTTTGCCATCGTGACGGGCAGTGACGACCGGGATCGCCAGTCTGTCCCGCCTTGACCCCAGAACAAATTCCGCGCGCGATGGTTCCCGGACCCTGCGCGCGCGGGGTCCGAAGGATCCGGCGATGCAGGTTCAAAACAGTCCGCCGGGTTCCGTTTGCGGTGCGATTGCCATTCACCAGCCAACCCACAGCAAGACAAGGCCCAGACCCAGACCGGCGACCATCACGATTATGGCAAGGCCCCAGGGGTGGGCCGTGCGCTGCAGCTGCGCGGGGGTCTTCTTGGGCTGGCTCGACTCCTGGGCCGCGGTTTCCGCCTTGCGGGCGTTGGCCATCGCGGCGGCGTCCGTCGGGGTGCCGCCGGCTTCGGCGTCGGTGCCCAGAGGCGCGGCTGCCGGGTCGGAAAAGGCGATCTTTTCACCCGTCGCGCCCCGATCAATGTCGTCGCGAAGCCTGGCGGCTTCGGCGCCGCCGCTGCGCGGAGCCGCTTCTGTATCGTTCTCGCCGCTCATTGCACCTACCTCGTTCCTCATGAAGATCCTTGAGCAAACCTTTCTGTGCCGCGATTGTTCCACCTGCGGGCGCTGTCTGACGCATCGGCAAACGCCGATGAAACGGTTTCGCGATACCACAGAGGCCCCCGGCAAATCCCGGCGCGGCAGCGCGCTGCCATAAGGTGATGGTGCTGGCATGGGCACCAGATTCCACGGTTTGACCGTGGCCGATGACGAGCCAGGCCGCCTTTGCCGTCGCGGCGATATCCGGCGACTGGGCGAGCTGCGCCCGCACATGCAAAAGCACCCGCAACAGCGCTGCGGGTGCTTTCCTGCCAATCAGCCCAGTCAGCGCGTCAGCCGCGATGCGGGCCCAGATCTTCGTCAGCGGCCTGTTCGCGGGCGGCGTCGGAAATGCGCTGCACTGCGTCCTCGGCCCGGGTGACGGCGGCATCCGCCGCGGACCCATCGCCAGAGGTTTCGCGATCTGCCGCGTCCTTGAGCCGTCGGCTGGCCGCATCGGCATCCGCGCGCAGCTCGCCACCAATGGTACGCGCCTCGTCCAGCGCGGCGCCGGCGACGCGTTCGGCCTTGGCGCGTTCCTCTTGGAACAGGGCCTCGGCCTCGTCATAAAGACGGTCGCTGTGTTCGCCGAAATGCTCGTCTTCGAACTGGGTGCGCGGCAGGCTGCCGGCGGCGAACGCCCCCGCTGCAAGCGCAAGGGCACCTGCCACAAGCGGGTTTTCCTCGAAGAACTCCACCGCCCGGTCGGCGCCGCTGCGCGCCTTGCGGTTGATATCTCCGCCGGTGCGGCGCAGGCTCTCACCGGCCAGAATGGCGCGTTCACGCGCGGCGATCACCCGTTCGCGCGCCTCGGCGCTCAGACGTTCGGTGCCTTCGGACAGCTGGTCGGCGAATTCCCTGGACCGGTCGCGCACGCGCGCCCTGGCATGGGCTGCGCCGTCCCGGGCGGCCCCGGCGTGGTCAGAGGCGGAATTCGCGCCGTACTTGACGTAGTTTTCTGTCCGGTACCATTTGGCGCGAGCCTTTTGCGCCGCCGAAAGCCCCTGCGACCTGGGGCCGATTTCGCCCACCGGAACCGGGCCGCGCGGCGGCGTAAAGCTGGCGGTGTCAGAGGGGCCATATCGGCTGTCGCCCTGATCGCTGCCCGAGGCGCGGGACGCGGTGTCGGCGATCTTGTCGGCAGACGGGCCCTTGCCGAACATCAGCCAGCCAAGACCGACGGCGGTAACGCCAAGCGCCAGCGGATTGGCGCGGGCGGCATCCATGGTCGAGCGGCCGAAGTCTTCGCCGTGGCGACCGACAGTGTCGGCGATGCTGCGAAAGATGGTGTCAGGGGTAAAGGTCGATTCCAGCGTGCGGATGGTATCCTGCAGCGCGGCGCGATTGCGTTCCAGCTCGCGTTCGATCTCGTCTGGGGTGCGTTTGTCAGTCATTGCTCATTTCCTTTGCGACGGCGTCGCGATCCCGTTCCAGGTTGCGACGGGTCCGGGTCGGGGCGAGCGAGGCAAGTTTCAGGTTGCCCTGCCCCGATTTCACGAGGATCATGGCGATGACAAGCAGCACGCCGCCCACGATCAGCGCCGACCACAGCGGCGACAGCCCGGCTGCGACGATCGCGGTCACCGCGGCCCCCGCCAGCACGTTCAGTGCCACCAGCAAAAGGACGATGCCGCCCACGATCATGCCAACGGCGCCGCCGGCCTTTTTGACGTTCTGGTCAAGCTCGGCGCGGAACAAGTCCATCTCGCCGCGCATCAGCGCGATGACCTGCTGGATCGCCTGGCCAAGCAGGTTGCCGGTGTCGCGGATCTGGGTGCGCGCGCCCTGCGGGGTACGGGTATCGGTGCTGGACATCAGTGCTCTCCCGGCGTGAGGTAGGTGGCGGGGATGACGGCGGGCGCCATGACATCGTCGGGACGGGTTTCCGGCGCGGTGGCCGGGGCCGAGGTGGGGGCCGAGGTTGTGACCTGACCAGACGGTGCGTTATAGGGCGCGTCGGCGCCGGGGCGCGGCGCGCCTGACGCCTTGGCAAAACGTGTGGCGGCAAACCCGGCCAGCGCGGCCCCCCCGAGAAAGCCCAGCGGGTTGCGGCGGGCAAAGGCGCTTACGTCTGCGGCAAGGTCGGCCAGATCGCGATCGCGGATGGCATCCGAGACGCCCGAAAGGCTGCCTGCGACCTGTTCAAAGGCCCGTTCCTGCGGCGAGCCGTGGCGCAGTTCTGCGGCGGCCGAATTCAGCGCCCGGGCAATGCCCGACAGCTCGGATGCCACGCCCGATTTGGCGCGGTCGGCCTGATGGGTGGCTTCTTCGCGGGCGCGGGTGCCGACGCTTTCGGCAGCGTTGCGGGCGTCGTCGCTCAGGCGTTCAGCAGAGCGTTTGAGGTCTTCGCCTGCCTCCTGCCCGACGTCGCGGGTGTTGTGATCAAGGTCTTGCATGTCGCTCTCTGTCTTTTGTGTTCCCCGGGCGTGGCCCGGGAACGCGGTGGCAGTGTTGAACCGGATCGGCAGTGCCTGGCTTTTCAGGGCAAAAAGCCGCCGTGCCGTCGACGCGGGGTCGACGGGGAAACTGCATCTGCATTCTGCTGGCGGGTGGCCCGCGATCCGTTTCGTTGATGTTTCGATAACACGCGGCGTGAACGGCGGTTCCTGCCGGAAGGGATTTTTTCGTGCCGCGCCGCTGCGCGGGAACCACACGGGCGGCGGGGTGTTCCCCCCGCTCAGCTTTGCGGAGAGACACCATGCACGGATCAGACCGACGCGGCCGCGGCGCCATACGCCCCTCTGACATTCCCGCCGCCGGGTGGCGCGACATCTTCTTGCGGGTCTACGCCGAACTGTCGCGCGACCACGTTTCGGTGGTGGCGGCGGGGGTGGCCTTTTTCGGGTTGCTGGCGCTGTTCCCTGCCATCGGGGCGGTAATGTCGGTGGCCGCGCTGGTGACCGACCCCGCGACGATCGAAACACAGCTGGCCGAATTTCTGGCTGTGCTTCCCGAAAACGCCGCCGCGATCATCGAGACGCAGGCGCGGGCGGTGGCCTCTAGCGGGCAGACCGGGCTGGGCCTTGCCGCGCTGCTGGGGGCCGCGCTGTCGATCTATGGCGCGTCCAAGGGCATGCGCACCCTGATCGAGGGCATGAACATCGCCTATGACGAGGATGAAAAGCGCGGGTTCTTCAAGAAACTGGCGGTGTCGCTGGGCCTGACGCTGTTTTTGGTGTTCGGGCTTTTGCTGTCCATCGCCGTGGTTGTCGTGCTGCCTGCGCTGCTGGGCGGGATGGGCCTGCCGGGCGGCATCGTCGCGGTGATCGAATGGGGCCGCTGGCTGCTGCTTGCTGTGCTTTCGGTGGCGGGGCTTGCGGTGCTGTACCGCTTTGGCCCCTCGCGCGAGGACCCCGAATGGCGCTGGGTCACCTGGGGGGCGGTCATCGCGACGGTGCTGTGGGTCGCGGGCTCGCTGGGCTTTTCGCTCTATGTGCGCAGCTTCGGCAGCTACAACGAAACCTATGGCACGCTGGGCGGGGTCATCATCTTGCTGACGTGGCTGTGGCTGTCAGCCTATATCGTGCTGCTGGGCGCCGAGATCAATTCCGAGATGGAACACCAGACCCGCCATGACAGCACCACGGGGCGCGATCTTCCGATGGGCCGCCGCGGGGCGGTCAAGGCGGACGAGGTGGGCGAAAGCCCCTGAGCCTGCCGGCGTCGCCGGCCCGGCAGTGCCTGATTGCAGGGCATCGCGCCGGATGGCCGCAACGAAACAGCCCCCTGAACGGCCCGAAGGGCGCATTGTACCCGCGCAGCAGGAACATATCGGCCCCGTTCAGGTTGGGCCTGTGTCCACAAGCCCAAGCCGGAGGAATCAATGCACAAATTCACTGTCATGAGCCTGTTTGCCGCGATGGCGGCATGCGGCACCGCGCTGGCGGCGCAGGATGCCGGGGCGCCCACACTGACGCTGGCGGCCAGCGAAGAATTCGGGCCCTACGTTCTGGGGCCGGACGGGCGCCCCGTCTACGCGATGCTGACAGAGCTGAAAATCGGAGACGGGCAGGATGCCCTGCAATCGTGCGAAGTCACCTGCCGCGACAATTGGCCGGTGCTGATCGTCGATGGCGACGTGACCGTGGGCGACGGGCTTGACGCGGCAATGGCCGACACGCTCGACTGGCGGGGTCGGAAAGTGGCGCAATATGGCGATCAGCCTCTGTTCCAGTTCTACCGCGACCAGCCCGGCGAGGAACCGCAGGGCCAGGGCGTTTTCAGCTTTGGCGGCTACTGGGCGTTGCTGACCCCAGAGGGCAAGACGTTGCGCACCGATACCATGCCCGAGCAGGACGAAACCGCCGATCCAGACTGATTTTCGACGCTTCCACCGGTCACCGCAGTCCGGGCGACGGGTGACCGGGACATCATGCAAGCATCGTATGGCTGCCCCGCCAACGACCCTCCTGAACAGCACGGCGCACATGACGGGTCCGGCGCGGCAAGCCGCAACAGGGCCGTGACCCCCCTGCCCTGATCATTCCTGCCCTGAAACCCGTCTGGCCTGCAGAGCGCCTTGCCGCGTTGTTTTCGCGGCAAGGCGGTTTCGTCGCCCCAGGCCTGCGCGCAGGATGACGGGGCAACAGCCCTGCCGGGCACTTCCCCCACACCCGGCGCGCGGGGTTACTTGATCGGCTCTTCGATCTGCTGCCGCGTGTCGTAGCCGCCGTTCGAGCGGCGCGCAAAAGGCGAAATGCCCCCGAAAGACGCCCCCAGCGTCGGCACGCAGCTGCGCAGCGAGGCCAGGAACCGGTCAGCCCAAAGCGCGGCATCGGTCTGGCGCACCACCTCCATGCTGGCGGCGTGGCGGGCGCGGCGTTCTTCCAGCGGCATTGTAAAGGCGGCGTGGTAGGCGGCGGCGATCTCGTCGATGTCATAGGGGTTGACCAGCAGCGCCTCGGTCAGGTCTTCGGCCGCCCCGGCAAAGCGCGACAGGATCAGCACGCCGGGGTCATCGGGGTCTTGCGCGGCGACGGTTTACACATCGCCGATGCGCAGCCCGAAGCCGCCCATCGCCTGCGCGGCGCGAAACCCGTCTTCGTCGGTGGTGTCATCGCCGATCATCACGGGGCGCCGCCCGGCAAAGGCCGACTCCTGCATCAGGCGCCTTAGCGCGGCGCCCTTGTCGATGCCGCGCAGGGCGGCCTCGCTCACCATGTGGCCGTGCAGCAGGCGCAGATCGTGGCGGGCGGCGACCTGTGCGACCTGCTGGCGGAAACGGTCGGCATCTTCTGGGCGGTTGCGGTAATGCAGCGCGACCGAACCGGGCTTGTCCTCGATCAGCAGGCCCGCATCATCCGCAAGGGGTTTGAGATCGGCAAAGGCGGCATCCAGCCCGCCTTCGCCCTGCGCGGGGGGCAAGGCGCGCCCGTCCGCCAGCCGGATTTCCAGCCCGTGCGAGCCCGAAAGCGCCAGCGGCAGCGGCCCCACCCGTTGCGCCAGATCATCCAGCGCGCGGCCCGACACGATGGCGATGGCCCCCTGCGTCGCATGGGCCAGCCGGTCCAGCAGGGCCAGCGTGTCGCCGGATGGGCGCGCATCTTCGGGGCGGTCCACCAGCGGCGCAAGCGTGCCGTCGAAATCCAGGAAAAGCGCGTGTTCGCGCCAGTCGACCAGCGGGATGGCCCCCGCGTCGCCAAGTCCGCCCGTCGGCGGCGAAACCGTGTCTTCCATCGCCTGTCCTCCTGTGTTCGCTGGGCAAACACCTGTGCCTTGCGGATGTTCCTTTGGGGGCGGCGCTGGAACCTATGGGCCCCGGGCCGGTTTTGCCAAGTGACCCGGGCCCCGCCGGGCATTCGCTAGCAGGAGATGACGATGAAATCCCTTACCCTGACGGCGGCGGCGCTTTGCGTTCTCGCCCCCGCCCTTCACGCCGCTGAAACCTCCGCCGAGGTGCAGGGCCTTGACGGCACCGATCTGGGCGCTGTCAGCGTGCGCGACACCCCTTCGGGGATGGCGCTGGCGACGGTGACGCTGATGAACCTGCCCGAGGGCATCCACGCGATCCACCTGCACGAAACGGGCGATTGCGAATCCGATGATTTCAGTTCGGCCGGCGGGCATATCGCCGGGGATCGCAGCCACGGCGTGCTGTCCCAGGACGGCCCGCACCCGGGCGACATGCCCAACCTGACCGTCAAGGAAGACGGCGTTGGCGAGGTCGAGGTGTTCCTGCCGCTGCTCGAGGTCGAACGTGACCTGTTGGACGATGACGGCGCCGCATTCGTGGTGCACGACGGCATCGACGACTACGAAAGCCAGCCCTCGGGCGATGCGGGAGGGCGGATCGCCTGCGGCGCGTTCTCGGTCGCTGAATGATTTGCGCCGGGGCGGGCCGTTTGGTGCGCCCCAAGCCGCCTGAACGCGAAAGGGGCCGGCGAAATCGTCGGCCCCTTGTTTTGTTCTTTCAAGCGAAATCAATAGGTTCCGGGCGGATCGCTGGCCGGGAAGGATTCGTCGATCGCCTCATCCGTGCGATCCCAGGTGGGCGGCGGGTTGCGCATTTGCGACGGTCCGGCGTCGCGGACAGGCAGCTCGGGCTCCGGGGTCCGGGGTTTGCGGAACAGGGCGATCGCGCCAAGCGCCGCCGCCCCCAGTATTAGTCGCGTGATCATGTGCTTTCCTTTCGGCTATCTCCGCGTCGCTGCGGTAATTGATTGTTCCGAAGCGGTCGGTGCGGCCCGCCTCGGTCTTGTCCTGAAACAGGGTCGGGTGCGTTCTTCGAAGGTTGCGCCGCGCCCGGGTCGTGGTGCCGGAACATCCGACCCAGAACCGCGGCGTGGCTTCATTCTCGCCCTTTCGAACCGCCGCAAAGGCGATGCGTCGAAGCAACCCCTCGGGGCGGGGCTCGGTTCCACGGTTCGGTCAAGATCGCGGTCTGCCGCTTTTGAGTTCGGCTTGTTGCCCAAGCGACATCGGCGAAACCGGCGCAAAACCAGGGCAAGTTTTGCAGGATGTTCCCGGCGGCGCGGAACCCCTGCCGGTGCCCGGCGGTTTGGCAAGCAAAGACGGAGACGCGAATGGATCGGCTTGAGTTCAGGATTTTCGGTGCGCAGTTGGCGCAGGTGCGATCCCGCCTTGCGGGGATGGCGACGCCTGGCCCGCCCGAGCGGCGGACGGATGTGTATTTTACCCCGCCGGGGCTGCGGCACCCCCACCAGACCTTCAAGCTGCGCGGCGCGGCAGCGCTTGACTGCAAGCGGCTGACGGATACCTGCGGGCCGTTCGAACGCTGGTCGCCGCGGGGCTGCGTGGCGTTGCCCGCCACCGGGGCGGAACTGGCGGTGTTTTCCGGCGCCGCCGGGTTTCCCGCGCTGGACCCGGGCCGGACCTACAGCGCCGACGATATCACCGAAGCCTTTGCCGCGCAGGGCAACCGGGTCTTTGCGCTGCGCAAGATCCGGCGGAAATTCCCCTTGGGCGGTTGCGAAGCGGAAGCGACCCAGCTGGAAATTCCCGCAGGGGTGACATTCTGGACCGTCGCCATCGAAGGCGCGGCGCGGGCCGACATGGAACGCGTTGTCGGGGCGCTTGGGGTGGGCGCGCGGCGCAACGTGAACTATCCCGCCTGGATCGCCGCCCAGATGTGAGGCGCCCGGATCATCGCGCCAGTGGTCGGGTATACGAGGGCGAGCGGCAGCCGCGCCTTGGGCGCGGCATCGACGTGTTCACGATTGCCCGGAGATAACCTCCGGCGGGCACTCAACTGGCGCAGCGCCTCGGGCTGATGCGGTGTCCTGAACACCGGGCGAGGCCCCCTGCCCCATGCGCGCGCGTCAGCCGGGCCTGAAACGATACCCCTCGCGCTGCCGCGCGAGGGGCGCCCGCAGCGCGCCATTCCCTGAAAGCGCACCGGTGTTATATGATCGGCTTTCCGCCGGTCACCGCGATGGTCGCCCCCGAGGTATAGCTTGACGCCGGATCGGCGAGCATCACGTATGCCGACGCAAGCTCGGCGGGCTGCGCCGGGCGCCCCATCGGGTAGTTGGCGCCGAAATTGGCCACGCTGTCCTTGGGCAGCGTCGCGGGGATCAGCGGGGTCCACACCGGCCCCGGCGCCACGCAGTTCACCCGGATGCCGCGCGCGCCCAACGATTGCGCCAGCCCGGCGGAAAAGTTCTGGATCGCGCCCTTGGTGCTGGCATAGGCCAGAAGCCCGGGGTTGGGCATGTCGGAATTGACCGATGCCGCGTTGATGATCGCGCCGCCCTCTTTCATGAGCGGCACGGCGGCCTTGGACAGATAGAACATCGAAAAGATGTTGGTGCGGAAGGTCAGCTCCCATTCCTCGTCGGGAATGTCTTCTAACGTGTCGAAATGCATCTGATGCGCGGCATTGTTCACCAGAATATCCAGCCGCCCGAAGCTGTCGGCGGTGCGCGCGACGATCTCGCGGCAATGCTCGGCGGACTGGATGTCGCCGGGCAGCACCAACGCGCGCTGCCCCGCCTGTTCGACCAGTTCGCGCGTGCGGTCAGCCTCGGCGCTTTCGGACAGGTAGGAAATTGCCACGTCAGCGCCTTCACGTGCATAGGCCAGCGCGACGGCCCGGCCGATGCCGCTGTCGGCGCCGGTGATCAGCGCGGCCATCCCGGCCAGCCGCCCCGACCCGCGATAGCTGTCTTCGCCATGGTCGGGAACGGGCTGCATGTCCTGTGTGCTGCCGGGCAGGTCCTGGGTCTGTTGGGGAAACGGGGGGCGGGGATAGGCCATTTGTGAAGTCTCCGTTTGCGGCTATGTGTCACTCGGGGCCAGAGCCGCCGGTGATGCGGTCCTCGGGGCCGGGGCGCTCGTCGGCAAGTTTGCCCTTGCTGGCGGCCTTGCCGGGTTCGCCCTTGCCCTCTTGATGATTGTCAACGTGCTGGTGGAACTGGCGCGTCTGAACATGCGCGCTGTCCAGCCCGCGCTGGTCGGAATGCCGCGAGGTGTCGCGGTTCGACAGGATCTCGTTGTCGGGAAGCGGGTTGACATCGGCCGGGGACATCCCGCCTTCGGCGCTGCCCTTGCCGTGGTCCTGTTGGCCCGGCCCGAAAGATTTGCGGTCGGCGTTTGCCATGGCGTTTATCCTTTTCGGCTCTGGGTTCGATTGCCGCCCGGCAAGGTCGGCGCAAGGTGGCATGCCGCCCTGCGCCGCACGGGGGGTCAGGTCTGTTCCGACTGGGCGCCGGAATGGGGCTTTGCCTTGCCCAGCGTCGGCTTCTGGCCCAGCGGTTCGACCTTTTCGCGCACCGAGAATTCAGAGCGCCCGTCAAGCGACGGCCCTGCGGTCCAGCGGCCCTGCGGCGTCGGCTCGTCCAGCGAGGTGTTGAGGAAATAGTAGCTGTGTTCCGTCGCCTCGTGCGCGGTCGGGGTGGAATTGGGGATCGGAAGCTGCTGTTCCCAGCCGCCCAGTTCCTCGATCACCGCAAGCCACTGCTGCTGGTGCATGGTGTCGCGCGCGATCAGAAAGGACAGCATGTCGCGCATGCCCGCATCGCCGGTCATGTTGTAAAGGCGGCTTGCCAGCACACGCCCGCCGGATTCCGCCGTGGCATTGGCCATCATGTCGGCGGCAAGGTTGCCGGTGGCGTAGACGTGGCTCATGTCGAAGGGCACGCCGTTGGAATTGACCGGCATCGCCGACAGGCCCGAAGACAGGATGTGGCGCGGGTTCATGCCGCCCAGGATGGCGTGCACCACCGGGTCTTTCGCGGCCTCGTCCTGCATCGACACCGGCGCGCCCTCAAGGTTCAGCGCAACGGCGTGGCCGAGGAATTCGATATGGCTCAGCTCTTCGGTGGCGGTCATCATCAGCATGTCGCGATATTTGGAATCGCCGCGCGCGCCCATCGCCTGAAAGAAATACTGCATCGCGACGCGAATTTCGCCCTCGATACCGCCGATGGCCTGCTGCAAGTGCTTGGCAAAGGCCGGATTGGGGGAATCGACGCGAACTTCGTACTGCAGGCGCGAGGAATGATGGAACATCGTTTTCTCCTTTGTTTTACATAGTTCCAGAGGGGGTTCTACGCCTTGGCGGCATCACGCAGCCACGCGCGGTGGTGGCTTGCATCGGTTAGCGCGGCTTCCGCGAGCGGCATCAGATCCGGCGGGGTTTCGGGGTTCGCCATCGCGTTCTGCCAGGCGTCGACAAGGGTGCTTTCGTTGCGCGACATCGCGCGCAGCAGGGTCTTGTCGTCGCCCGCAAGTGCGGCGAGTTCGACCCGCCCAACGGTCAGCAGCGCCCGCAGGTCGCCGCCCTCGGTCGGGGTGACGCCGACCCTTTCGGCATAGTCGCGCAGTTCCTGGATATGCGCCGGCAACTGCTGACAGGTCATTTCCGCCTTGTCGAAATGATCCCGCGACGAAAGCCTGTCGCGCAAGGTTTCGCACGCGGCCAGCATATCCTGTTCAAGCGCCATCAGGTTCTGCACCAGATGGTCCGCCCGGGGTTCGGTTCCAATCATCTTGCAGGTCTCCGCTTCGTGTTTTCTGCACCGGAAACCGGGCAGGAGCGGTTCTGTTCCCGTTAAAAAATTTGACCTTGGGCGGGAACATTTTGGCAGGATGCCTGGCAGCAAGGATGGCGCCGAAGGCTGCGCCCTGATCTTGCACAGACACGGCTTCGACCTCGCTGCGTGGCCGCAAGCCAGGGCGGCCTGTCACTGCGGGAGGTCATCTCGTGCGATGGCAAAGATGCGGCGCAAAGCAGGCGGGCGTCCGGTCGAACCGTCGATCTTGAACGCGTTCAAGATTGATGGTTTGGTAACGACAAAGCTGCCAAATATGCGCCTGAAATTCATAGGCGCGTGGTATCTTTATCTTTCGCGCATAACCGTGCTACCATGACGCCAGAATCGAGTCGAACTCGGACCCAACCGAAGTCAGGGCTTATATATGAGCGGTAGTTTAGAACAGTTTTTGACAGATCTGTCACGTGGGCTCGAGCGCACGATGGTGGCAGTGAACAAAGAACTTACATTGCGTCAGCGCATCAAGCGCACGTGGTCCATGCGCCAATGCGCAAGGTTCCTGAATGTAAGCATTCAGTACCTGACCAAGTTCGCCAATTCGAGCGACGACTTTCCCGCAGGCGAATACGTCGGAAGAGAGCGCGTTTTCACGCTGTCCGAATTGATGCAGATGCGGGCGCTTCTGGCGGCCTCGGCAAAGCGGCCCTACGATTATCTTGCCTGGCGCAAGCCCGACGCCCCCCTGCCCGTCATCTCATTCGCGAGCCAGAAAGGCGGCACCGCCAAAAGCCTGAGCGCCGCGCATTTCGCCCAGTATCTCAGCCTGCATTACGGCATGCGTGTGGGGGTCATGGATGCCGACCCGCAAAGCACCATAACGCTGTATTTTGTCGGCGGAGAGGGGCTTCCCCAGATGCCCGATGAAAACACCGCATCGATGGTGGATTTTGCCGGTCTCTTTCAGTCGGAAGACGCGCCATACACCGACCACGATGCGCAAACGCTTGACAGCTTCTTTCTCAAGACCTCATGGCCGGGGCTGCGCCTGCTGCCTGCCCACGGCGAAACATCCGAGGGCGAAATCCAGATTGCGCGACTTGTCCGCGAAGCCCCCGCCGAGAAAAGCTTTTACCGCTACCTGCGCGATGCCATCGACCGCTGGAAGGCGGGTCACCCGCCAAAAACCCTGCCCAATGAACTGGTGGTCGACGGCAAGGTCGATCAGCAACGTCTGGACGCCGCGCTGACCGAAACGCTCGATGTCATCATCATCGACTATCAGCCCGCGCTTACCCTGTTTCAGCTGAACAACGTGATTGCGTCGTCTTCGCTGGTCATTCCGCAAACCATGAAGGGGTTCGACATCGCGACGCTGTCCACCTTCGTGAGCGGCCTGCTGGGGATGCTTCAGCACATTCTGGCCCATGAACGGATCGAGATCGGATCCGGCGCAAACATGCTGTTGCCGACGATCGTGCAACGTTCCAACGCGCAGGACCTCAACCATATCGGGAACCTGCTGGAACATTGCCCGACAGAGATCTTGCCGGTGTTCTATCTGCGTTCCGACGCGATCTCGAATGCGTCGGATGTGTATCAATCCGTCTACGAATACGAGCCGGACACGCCGGGAAAGCGCAAGGGGATCAACCGGTTCATCACAAATGCCGATGCCGTGAACGACGCCATAGTGTCGCGGCTCTGGCCGGGCCTCGAACGGGGCTACGCCGATACATGGATGGACGAGTTCTACGAAGACGACGGCGAGGGTGACGCATGAAACGCAGTATTCCAAGGTCGCTGGTCAGCAAGGCCACCAACCCCGATACACCCAAGGAGCGCGCCAGCGGGGCCGAAGGCAGCACCGCGGGCGACGCCGTTTCAACACCTTTCAAGGGTGCCGGCAGCGCCTGGAAGTCCGGAGCGCTTGCACAGTCGCAAGCCGCCATGGAGCGCAGCAGGTCCGAGCTTTGTTCCGACATCCTGAACGGGCGCCATGAGATACGACTGTCGCCGTACCAGATCTCGGATCCGATGGGGACCGACCGCCGACAGGACTGGATGTCGCAGGACGCTTTCAGGTCCTTGGTTGGCAGCATTGCCGCGAACGGGCAGGACACCCCGATTCTGGTCTGGCCCGAGGATCCGCACTGGACACCGGATCCGTTGGATCCGACAAATGTGGATGGCGTTGCATTCGTTATGCTGACGGGGCGTCGCCGACTGGCGGCCGCGTCGGAACTCGGGGTGCCTCTTCGTGCAATTCTTGCCCCGCCTGACGCGCGCAGCGCCGAGAACAGCAAATTCGAAATGTTGTTCCTTCGGTTCCGCGAAAATGAAGAGCGTGAAAACCTCAGCCCCTTCGAGCGCCTGGTTTCGATCGGTGAAATGTATGAGACACTGGCGTCGGGCGCGGAAAAGCTGACGGCCGTCGCCTTCGCGAAAAAGATTGGCGTGCATGAGAGCCTGGTCTCGCGTGCACGGTCCGTATTCGCTGCGCAGGATCAAATCTTGAACGCGTTCAAGAATGCCTACGACATGAGCTTTCGCGATCTGCAGGCGGCCCTCGCGGGTCTGGAGAGGGCGAACAAATCAAAGCCCAAACCGAAGGCCAAGCCCCGAAAGATCACGGTGAAACGCAAGGTGGGCAACCGAAATCTCTCGGTCACTTCTGTGGATGGAAACCTGTCCATCAAGGTTGCAGGAGTGCCGATTGACCAGGAGCGTCTCGAAAAGCTTGGAGATCTCGTCGCAAGCTATCTGAGCGCCCAGAGCCCGGAGAAGGGCACCGACTGACAACACTGTCGGCGGCAAGGTCTTCAGAACAATAAGGAGAAGAGAGAACGCAGCAACGAGCAACGTAAAGGCAAAAGAAAAGCCCCCAAGCGGTGTGGCCTGAGAGCTGATCTTATTGGTTTGGTCGCCTTAAGGATAAGTCTCACAGGGATCGCTGTCAACGACGAACGCTTCTGAGCGAACGGCATTCTTTTGCCTCCACATAACCGGAGGTGAGATACAGGCATGAAACATACAGGTTGGCGCAAGCCGACACCGGGTCTTGGGGTTGCTGAGCAGCTTGCCCAAGCCGGTGAACGGGTAGCAGTACCCAAAACTCGGGCGTTTGTCGCGCTCAAGCGCGTTGGCGCGCATATCGGCCTGAAGGCCGGCGACATGATGCTTCTTGATACGCTGGGGGCGTTTACCCAGGCGCAGGACTGGAACGAGGGGCAGCGCCCGATCGTCTGGGCGTCGAACGCCTATCTGATGGAACAGACGGGGTTTTCGCTATCGGCCCTCAAGCGCCACGCGCGGCGGCTGGCCGAGCATGGCGTGCTCTGTTTTCAGGACAGCCCCAATGGCAAGCGTTGGGGCCGCAGGGACGCAGACGGGCGTATCGTCGAGGCCTATGGCTTCGATCTGTCGCCGCTGTCGGCGCGGGTCGAGGAATTCGAACACCTGCATGCCCGGTTGCAGGCTGAGCGCGAGCTGTGCCAGCGCCTCAAGCGCCAGATCACCGTGGCGCGCCGGATGATCCGCGCCCGGATCGAGGCGGCTGTCAGCAGCGCGCTGCATGGCCCTTGGGCGCAGTTCATGGGGCTTTTCAATGAACTTCTGGGCCGGCTTCCGCGCCGCCACCAAGATTCAGAGCAGCTTGCGAGGCTGCTGTCCTGGTTCAAGGACCTTCAGCAACGGGTCGAGGCGGCCTATCTCCGGGCGACCGGCGCGGTAAAACCTGTGGAGAACTCTGCCGACAACGCCGCCGAAACGCCCGGGAATACTCAGGAAACGACCCCCAGGGAGGTCATTTCCGAACCTCATATACCAACTACAAATCAACTTGATCTTGTAACTAGTAATACCCCGAAATCCGGGAAACCAGCGGCCACGGTGCCCAACGCTCTGGCCAAAGAGCCGGTCGGCAGGGATCTGGAAACCTTGGTTGCCGAAACGCGCAAGAAACGAGCCGTGCTGGATCTGCCGACAATCCTGCAGGCCTGTCCAGAGTTCGCATCATGGGCACGCAATATGGGCGGATTCGTCCGGGATTGGGGCGATCTGCATCGGGTTGCCGGGCAACTCAGCCCGATGATCGGGATCTCGGCGCTTGCGTGGAACATCACCCAGGACAGAATGGGCAAACAGCTGGCGACGGCGGCGTTCGCGCTTGTGTTCGAAAAGCACAGCGCGGGCGAGGTGGCCTCGCCGGGCGGCTATCTACGGGGCATGGTCGAGAAAGCCGGGGCAGGGGATCTGCATCTCGAGCGCAGCTTCTATGGCAGGCTCAGCGGGCAGGCGGCGTGACAGGCCATGTGCTGTTTGCATCGAAACCCTGTTTCGGCTTTCCGTTCGATCCGCACGCGAAAACCAAACCACGGGAAAGGCAAGCGCTCACAGACCGGCGGCCTTCGTCAGGTTCACCCGGAACCTGTCGCGGCGGCGCTGGTAACGGCGGGTCATTTCGACGCTTGCATGGCCAAGCTGCTTCTGGACATAGCGCTCGTCGACTTCTGCCGAACTGGCGAGACCGGCGCGCAAGCTGTGACCGGAGAACAGTGCCAGGCGGTCTTTCTCGGGCAGGTCCGACCGGATGCCGGCGTCGAGGACCGTGCGCTTGATCAGGCGCGCGACATGCTTGTCGTTCAACCGGGTTTCGGATGCCCGTTTGCCATCGCGCGAGGTGCCGGTGAAGATTGGGCCGAAGTCGATCTTCGCGAAGTGCAGCCATTGCTCGAGCGCATGGACCGGGCAGGTTTGATCCCTGGACCCCCGCCCGATCGCGACCTCGCGCCAGCCGGTCTTGGCGTTCAGCGTCAGCAGGGCGCCCTTGTCCAGGATCTCGACCCAGCCGCGACTGCCGGGCGTGTCGTCCTTGTGCACATCAAGGCAGACAATTTCAGAGCGGCGCAGCCCGCCCGCATAGCCCAGCAGCAGGATCGCCCGGTCCCGCAGCCCGCGCAGGTCGAACGGCAGGGTGGCGACCATCGCGACAATATCCTCGGGCAGGATCGCTTCCTTCTGCACAGGCGGGCGCGCATGCCTGCGTTTGATCCCGGCCAGCACCGCCGCGATGTGACGGTTCTTGCGATCCAGCGAAAAGCCGCGCTGCGCGTAGTTCCAGGCAAGGCCGGACAGGCGGCGGTCGATTGTCGAGACCGAGAGGGCACGGGGCGCCGACCCGGCGGCGAGATCCGCAAGGTAAAGCCCGATCATCTCGGACGAGGGAGGCACCGGCTCGGCCCCTTTCATCCGACACCAGCGGGCGAAATGTGCCCAGTCCTTGGCATAGGCCTTCAGCGTATTGTCCGACGCTGCGGCGCGGGCGTAGTCGCGTGCGGTATCCACCAGACGATCGAGGCTGCCAGACCCGGCGACACGAGAGGGCAGGGCGATGTCGTCGCGTTCATCCTGATCGCTCTTGGTGATGTGGGAACCATCAAGCTCATCAGAGCGCGCTGACCCCGGTTTTTCGATCTCTGAGGGATCTGATGCCGGAGGGGGCAGAATAGTACGCTAAGGGCTGATTTTGGCCCCTGTGCGGTGCAGGGTTCTGTAAATCGTTGGCCTGGAGACCGCGAACAGCTCAGCCAGATCACTGATAGAATACTCGCCGGTTGCATGCATGCGGGCGAGTTCTTTCTGTTGTTTTTCAGAGAGTTTTGGCTGTTTTCCACGGAGTTTGCCCTTTGCACGGGCGATGGCCATGCCTTCTCTCGTGCGCAACCGGATCAGATCGGCCTCAAACTCGGCAAAGGTAGCGAGAATGTTGAAGAACATTTTGCCCATGGGATCTGTCGGGTCGTAGATAGACATCCCCAAGGCGAGCTTGACGCCCTTTTTTTCCAACTGTTCTGCGATAGCGCGTGCATCGGGGACGGACCGGGCAAGGCGATCCAGTTTTGGCACGACCAGCACATCGCCTTCGCGCACGGCTGCCAGTGCCTGGTCGAGACCGGGGCGGGCGCGATTGGTGCCCGTCAGCCCGTGGTCGGTATAGATGAGATCCTCCGATACCCCCAAGTCGCATAAGACCTGCCGCTGTGCGGTCAGATCCTGTTTGTCGGTCGAACAGCGGGCATAGCCAATCTTGGTCACAGTCATGCTCAAATTGTACGATTAAGGGGCCACATGTGCGAATCAAATCGTACCAGCTATACGAGATATGTTGGGGCGTGGTTTCTCTGCCCTTGCCAACCCTTGTGACACATGTCCGCTGATCGATCCTCTTACGGACACCCATGTTCATGATTTTGGAAGGAACCACATGCCTCGCCGGAGAATGCTGACCGACCGCCAGCGGGCGGCGCTGCTTGACATGCCAACTGAAGAAGCGTCGATGCTGCGCCACTACACCTTGGCGGACGACGATCTGGAAATTATCCGCGCCCGTCGCCGCCCCCACAATCGTTTCGGCTTCGCCCTGCAGCTTTGCGCGCTGCGATACCCAGGTCGGGTGCTGGCGCCCGGTGAGGTCATTCCTGCGGCAGTGACGCGCTTCTTGGCGGCGCAACTCGGGCTGAGACCCGATGATCTGGCAGACTATGCAACGAGGGAGGAAACCCGCCGTGACCACTTGGCCACCCTGCGCAATCTTTACGGCTACAAGATGTTTACTGGTCGAGGGGCGCGCGACCTGAAGACCTGGCTGGAGAGCGAAGCCGAAACCGCCCGGTCGAACGAGGATCTGGCCCGGCGCTTTGCAGAGAAGTGCCGGGCGACCCAAACCATTCTACCTGGGATCACGGTTATCGAACGTCTTTGCGCGGATGCACTTGTCGCTGCCGAGCGACGGATCGACACCCGGATTGCCGACCGGCTGAATGATGAATTGCGCGGCCAGCTTGATGCACTGCTGACTGAAAGCGCGGACAGCTCTGTCACCCGCTTTGTCTGGCTGCGCCAATTCGAGGTTGGCCGAAACTCGGCCGATATGAACCGCCTGCTCGACCGGCTTGAATTCTTGCAGGGCACAGCGTTGGATCAATCCATCCTGTCCGATGTTCCGCCTCACCGCATTGCTCGCCTCCGACGGCAAGGGGAACGGTATTTCGCCGGCGATCTGCGGGATATTTCAGGCGACCGCCGCCTTGCCATCGTCGCGGTCTGCGCTTTGGAATGGCGCAGTGCCATTGCCGATGCTGTGGTCGAAACCCATGACCGGATCGTCGGGAAGACATGGCGCGAGGCGAAACGCGCGTGCGATGCCCAGGCGAATGACGCAAAGGCGGCTCTGAAGGACACCTTGCAGGGGTTCTCAAACCTCGGATCAGCGCTGCTGGAAGCGTATGAAGATCAGGCGCCCCTGATTGAGGCCGTTCAAAACGCGGGAGGCTGGTCATCGCTCAGGGGGCTTGTCGCCACCGCTGCCCAACTCACCGACACATTGGCTGCCGATCCGCTCGCGCACGTTGTTCACGGGTATCATCGCTTCCGACGATATGCGCCCCGCATGTTGCGGGCACTCGATATTCAGGCCGCACCGGTAGCCGAACCGTTACTCTCCGCCACCGCTATCGTCGCAGGAACGGAAACCACCGCCGACCGGCCCGTGACCTTTCTGCGCCGAACCTCGAAATGGCATCGGCACCTGAATAACGATGATGGGTACCGACTGTGGGACGTGGCGGTCCTGTGCCATCTGCGCGATGCCTTCCGTTCCGGTGATATCTGGCTCGCACATTCCCGCAGGTATGGGGATCTAAAGGACGCGCTGGTCCCAGCCGAAGTCGCCCGGGTCACGCCAAAGTTGGCCATACCGTTCGAACCGGATGCCTGGCTGGAGGATCGGAAGTCTCGCCTGGCCGCGGGCCTACAGCGATTGGCCCGCGCCGCCAGGGCCGGTGTCATTCCGGGCGGGTCCATCGAAGACGGCGCCCTCAAAATAGACCGGCTGACGGCTGCTGTCCCCGAAGAGGCCGATGCCATGGTGCTTGATCTTTATAGCCGCCTGCCGGAAATCAGGATCACCGACCTCCTGCTCGAAGTGGACGACGAGCTCGGCTTTACGGAAGCATTCACCCATCTGCGCACGGGCGCCCCGTGCAAAGACAGGGTCGGCATGCTGAATGTGCTGCTGGCAGAAGGACTGAACCTTGGCCTCAGCAAAATGGCCGGGGCCACCAATACCCATGATTATTTCCAACTTTCGCGCCTGTCGCGGTGGCATGTCGAAAGCGAGGCAATGGCACGCGCCCTGGCCACAGTTATCGAAGGCCAATCTGCCTTGCCGATGGCCCGGTTCTGGGGCAGCGGTGTCACCGCGTCCAGTGACGGGCAGTTCTTCCCCACAACGCGCCAAGGCGAGGCGATGAATCTGATCAACGCCAAGTATGGCCATGAACCCGGATTGAAAGCCTACACCCATGTCTCCGACCAGTTCGGCCCCTTCGCCACCCAGACTATCCCGGCCACGGTGAACGAAGCGCCCTACATTCTGGATGGCCTGTTGATGACCGACGCCGGGCGAAAGGTCACAGAGCAGTACGCCGATACTGGCGGCTTCACCGACCACGTCTTCGCCGTCACCGCTCTGCTGGGCTTCCAGTTCATACCCCGCATCCGTGATCTGCCATCCAAGCGCCTCTACCTCTTCGATCCAACATCCTGCCCAAAAGAGCTGAAAGGTTTGATCGGTGGCAAGATCAGGGAACCCGTCATCAGTTCGAACTGGCCCGACATTCTGCGCAGCGCGGCCACCATGGTGGCGGGCGCAATGCCTCCAAGTCAACTGTTGCGAAAATTCGCCGCCTATCCTCGGCAGCATGAGCTTGCGGTGGCACTACGGGAAATAGGACGGGTTGAACGGACGCTGTTCATCATCGATTGGCTGCTTGACGCCGACATGCAACGCCGGGCTCAGATCGGCCTGAACAAGGGCGAAGCGCACCATGCCCTCAAGAATGCCCTACGCATCGGGCGCCAAGGCGAAATCCGAGATCGAACAACTGAGGGGCAGCATTTCCGGATGGCCGGGCTGAACCTGCTCGCCGCCACCATCATCTATTGGAACACCAAGCATCTTGGCAAAGCTGTGGCTGGACGTCGTCGGTCGGAACTGGATTGCTCTCCTGACCTTTTGGCGCACATCTCGCCCCTCGGATGGGCCCACATCCTCCTCACCGGCGAATACAGGTGGTCCAAAAGGTAAGCAAAGCCCCTTAACGTACTATTCTGCCCCCTCCGGCATCAGACCCCTCTGAGGGCATTTTCCATTGAATCCGGCGATGAAACTCACCTGTCTCGCAGTATCTTCCAGTATGTCCGATAATGCAAACTTATTGGACATGATACGATACGGGAAGGTGGGGCGGTTCTTGCGTATTCATCTGGCCGAAAGCGCCGCGCCGATGTAGACTTCAAGCATGACATTTGCGCGACCGGATCACATCAGCGACGCAGACATGCTACCTCGGATGCCCGCTTGGGTCATCTCCGAACGCGCTGAAACCCTTGAAAATGTTGCGTTTTTGTCGGGTGCCGCGCTGAGCCACCTGCATGTTGTGGTTGGACGTGAGGACGTGCCCCACGCCTTGTTGCGGGATCGGCTCGCGTTGCGCGCGGCCGAGGCCTGTGTCGCGTTTGCCGGTCGGCCCGAGCGGGCAGGGGAGTTGCGCGATGCGGTGCATCTGCTGCGTCCGGGCGATCTGACCGGTCCGGCGGGCGCGGTCTGTCAGGCTTGGCAACGCGCGGCGGAGCGGCAGGTGTCGATCGGGACCTTGCACCGGGCCTTGCCGCAACTCGATCCAGCGCGGATAGCAGTTTGGCTCGATGCAGGGCAGGGCGGGCCGGTAGCTCGAGCAGCGGCAGTGCTGGAGGCCGTTCTGGTCGATGCCCCGCGGGAGGAGGTTGCGGCGCTGGTCCTCGCGGATGCGGCCCTCGCCGAGGCGCTTGGTTGGGATCATCTGCTTCCGCTGCTGGCCGCGGGGCTGAAGCGGGCCGACCTGCGCAAGCGGGGCGATGATCTGCGTCTTGCCTGTCATCGCGCAGTCGCCTCAACAGCGCGCGAGGTCGTGCGTCTCGCCGCCGACCTCGCGCGGCGGGCGGCGCATCTGAAAGCGGTCGCGCCGAAGCTTCGGGCAAAGGCGGCAGGCGATGCCGTTTGGATGTTCCTGACCCACGATGCCGTGGCGCCTGCTGCCCTGCCCTTGCCGGATCGGGCCGCGCGGCGGCTCTGTGACCGGTTGGTCGATCTCGGCGCGGTCCGTGAACTGACCGGCCGCGACACCTTCCGGCTCTACGGGGTGTGAGCATGAGCATGGCCAGCGAAAGTGGGAACCGGGCTCAAAGTTCGGACATGCGACCACCGAAAAAGGCGAAGGATCGCTCTGAACCGGACCTTGACCGCGAACTAACTGACCTGCCGCCGGAGCTGCGCTGGCGGGAATGGATGCGCCGGATCGAGGCGGTGCTCTTTGCCTCCGCCGCGCCGGTCGCCCGCGAAGACCTGGGGCGCGTGGTCGGGCAGGGGGTTTCGATCGACCTGTTGATCGAGGATCTCGCCGCCGATCTGGAGGGGCGTGCGTTCGAGATCGCTCAGGTTGCCGGGGGATGGATGTTCCGGACCCGGACCGCCTACGCGCCAGCAATCCGCGCCGCCGCGGATATGGGCGATCAGTTGCTCGACCTGAGCGAATTCGACGTTGCGGTGCTGGCCGCCATCGCCTACCACCAGCCGATCACCCGTGACGGGCTCAAGGATATCTTCGGAAAGGAGATCAGCCGCGACCTGCTCGGCCGACTGCATGCGCGCGATCTGATCGGGATCGGGCCCCGCGCGCCGCGTCGTGGTGCCCCCTATACCTTCGTGACCACGGACGCGTTCCTCGCGGCCTTCGGGATGGAGAGCTTGCGCGACCTGCCAGACCCCGAACAGCTGGGTGACGCCGGGCTTGCCGCGCGCGCCTGAAGCCCGCTGGACCCCTCAAAGCGCCTGCCGCTTCTGATGGAGCCGTGTGGCTGCCTGAACGAGGTCAGCCAAATGCGGACCTGCGGAGGCGGAGCACGGCTCGGCTGCGGGCCGAGGCAGGGCGGCTTCGCTGAATGATATCGCCAGTCCGCGCCAGGTTGGCGCAGCCTGAGCGACGCGTTTCCAGCAGGAGATCGCGGGACTCTTTCGCTTTCCGAACGGTATCGATCGCCCTTCCGTCAGTTGTCCAAACAGCTGATAGCGATCCCGATGGGGGAGGCGCGCAATGGACACTCGCTTTTCACCCGATTGAAAACTGGCTGATCCGAGCAGGTCCGGTAGTGATCTTCCTTCTCCTATCCGATGCCCCGCTGCATGCAGACGAAGCAGATCGTCGATCAGGCGCTCAAGGCGTCGAACGCCATCGGTGGCGGGACGGGTGCGTTTGCAGAGCGCCGCGCCGCATACGGCGCAGATCTGATGCGGCACAAGACGCTTCTGGCGGAACGGAGCCAATCCGCGTCCGCAGGACGGGCACCTGTCCCGAAGCCGACAGCCGTGGCGAAAGCAGGAGACTCGTGTCGCCAGGCTCCAGCCTCGTCGAAAATAGGGCGTTTCGTCTTCTGCCAGACAGGCCGGGCAGAATTGCAGCCAAGTCGCCTGCATCCCGGGTGCGCAGATCGGTTGGGGCCCTGGCCGCAGGGGCAAACGCAGCCGGGCCAAGGGGTCAAGAGCAACGGTCAGAGCCGCGATGTCTTCCAGGGGTATGCGGGTATGCTCTCTCAAAAGGTGCAGGATGCGATCGGGCAATGCCCGATCAAGCCGCGCCGACCAGTTCTCACCCGGCGCCCCGAGAAACGCGCCGAAATAGCGGGGAGGTACGCCGTTGGCGTAGGCGAGCCGGTGCAGCCAACTCGACAGAAGTTCACCCGGCGCCGGCATAATGCTCACCGGCCAACGGCTTCCCGCCGCACTTTCATACCGCTGTGCAGGCGTGACGGAGATCCCGGTCGGCCCGAGCCTCATGTCATCTCGTGACGCAAGGCGGAATTGCGGCGTCTGGAGAGAGGCACATAGCCGAGGTCCGACAGGGTTGCACCCGTGATCCGGTCCTCACCGCCCGCGATTGCCGCCACCGCGGCCCGGGTGACGATCTCGACGACCTCGCCGATCAGTCCCTCCGACAGATCGTGGATGATCTTCGCCAAGGGTTCGCGCGACAGTTCTGAGGCATTGGCGAGCGGCAGACTTGCCTCAAGGCTGTCCAGAAGCGTCGCGAAATCCTCGTCATACGCCCAGCGTGGAATGGGGATCGTATCGAAGCGTGAGCCCATTTCGTCCGTGTCATGCACCGCATCGTAGATCGCGATTTCGCCGACAAGGACGGGTGAGATGTCATGCACCCGTGCGATCCGCCGTAGGAACGAGAAGATTGCCTTCACATCCTGGCGTCGACCGCGCAACGCGCTGTGGAACTCGTCGAAGATCAAAAGGCGCGGCTTCAGACGCTCCAGAAGATGATCGACCTGATCGCCGGCGCGGGACAGGCTGCGCCATCCAGCGGCTTGTGGTGCGCGCAATCCGGACAGGATGCTTGCGTAAAAATGCGACAGACCCGCACCTTCCCGGGTCTGGATCACCCATACCTCTTGCTGGTCGGCGACACGCAGATGTTCGACAGCGAAGCGCTCGGCAATCATGGTCTTGCCGTTGTGGTAGGGGCCCGCAAGAAGCAAACCGCGCGGGCGCAGCGATGGCGGTCGCTCGAGCAGCAGCCGCATCGCGTCATGTGCCGCGCCGGCGGCCGGATGGCTGATCCAGCGTGGCGCGCGAACATGGGCGATCCGCATTACATCATCGGCCTGCAAGAGCGGGACGGTGGCGGGCATGAGGTGATCCGGCACCTTACCAATCCTCGACCGGGAAGACCCGCCGCGGGCGATCCGGGTTAAGGTTTGCCCGGGCCGGGGCGGCAGGCGCGGCGAGATCGGCATAAGGCTTCTTTGCCTCGGTGGCATGCCGGGCGCGTGTCATCTCCTTCAACCGGCTTTTCGAGGTTTTGGTGGCGGTAACAGTTGCGGCGATTTCGCGTCGGATGGCGGCCGCCTCCTGCACTGGGCGCCGCTGGATTTCGCGCCGCCGCTGTCGATCCGCCTGATGCTGCCAAAGCGTGATCGGCTCGGCCAGTCCGTCCCGTCGTCTCACCGGCTGCCAGGCCTGCGTATCCGGATCCTTGACATAGACATGGCTGATGTCGCGAGGGTCATAGCACACATCAAGTGGCTCCAGCCGGTCACGGCGGGCGACCAGCGGACCAAGCCAGGGCTCGAAATAGTCGATGGCGAAGAGGCTGATGCCCTGAGGTGAAATCTTCCGCGTCTTGCGCGGCAGGAAATTGAGCAGCACATCGACAGGCGCATCGATCGGACGGTCCTTCGGTTGGAGTCGGTTTTCCCATTCGATTGCCGGGACGGTCAGCTTGCGCGCATTCTGGCTCAGATTATGGTCGATGATCGCGAGCGCGATGCAGCGTTCAAGATCCGCGAAGCTGAGCCGTGCGCGCTCTTCCGAGGCATAGTCGCCTCGATCCGCGATGGAGCGCCCTGTCTTACCGGGTAAGGCCCGTAGCGCCGTGTTCACTTTCCCAAGCAGGCGTTCCACGACTCCGCCTCGATGCACGGTGCCCTTGTTCCGCATGCGAATGGAAATGCCATAGTCCGCGCATCCTCTGCTGAAGGTGCTGCTCTGGAACTCTTTGGCGGAATCGACGACGATCTGCCTCGGGCGACCGTGCATCGGCCAGGCATGATCGATGCTACGCTCTGCCAGCCATGCCGTCTTGCAGCACATCGCTTGCGCAAGACAAAGCGCGACAGACAGTCGTGACGGCCGCTCGAGCGTCAGGCAGAAGCCGGTGATCGCACTCGTGGCCACATCGGCAGCGATGGTCAGGTAGGGCCGCCCAACGAAGATACCGTAGTCATCAATCACCTCGACAAACTGGATGTCTGCCGGCGTGTGATCGATCTGGACAACGTCGAGCGCGTGGTCTGCCCGGATGTAGCCCGGTCGCGCCTTCAGCCGGTGCAGGTGTTTACTGTCTGACAGGCGGCGGCGGGCAATTTCTTCCGGGGTGAACAGGATGGGGATGCGCCGGGCGACAGTGACATAGGCGGGCGGAGTATGCCCTTCCTGTGCGCAGCGGGCGCGGATCTCTTCGACGATCGGTGCGAGGTCCGGCTGCTCAGGACGCAACCACATCTCCCTCAGGGTCATCGCGATGATGCTCTCGACCGCGAGGCTGATCCTTGATTTCCTTGTTCCACTCGTTCGCGGCAGCAGGGACGATACCCTGCGTTCTTCTCGATACCGCGCCAGATAGTTGTAGACTTGGCGGGTCGAGAGCCGCAGCTCGGATGCCGCGCGTACCACGGCCTCACGCACCGGCGCCGCTCCGTCAATAATCCGGTCCAGTTCACGCGCGATACGTGTTGCCTTGGCCCACGCTTCATCCGAGGCATGCCCTCCGCCGGACGTCATCGATATGAAACTTTCGAGACCGGCTGGGCCGTGCGCCAACAGGGCGGCCGCTTGCTGAAATACGGAACCAAAATTGAAGCCTCAAGCGAAAAAATGATGTGCGATATCGCGGTATCATCCAGAAATCACGATATAATCATGCGTTGAAATGATGAAAAAAATGCGACATCTGGTTTCTGCCCGGTCCCATGGAAGAGGAGCCGGATTACTTGCCACCAGGACCACGGGCCGAACTGCGTGAAGGCGAGGTCCTCGACGATTGGCGGAAAGCAGAGGCGGGTCATGCCGCGCGTCTTGCCCGTGTGGCCGGTCGCGTCGGCGCGCTGGACGACCGCCTGAAGCGCAGCCCGGAAGGATGGCGGCACAGGCTTGCCCTGATCGAGGCTGCCGACCTCAGCTGGTTCGCGGGTGACCGCATTGGCCCGGATCGCATTGCTATTTGGATATCCATGCGCCTGTCAGGCGTTCAAGAGGACCCCGCAGCACTGGCGCGTGTCGGTTGGGCGGTACGTCGTCTGACAGGGGGACCAGGCCCAAAGGTGGACCTTTCTGCCTTCCTCGATCGTCGCGATCCCAAGAACATGGTCGATGACGCCGAGCCTTTCGCGGATCGCGCGGGCGGTTGGCTGAACCTGATGGCGCAAGCCGCCGAGCTGCACCCGATAACCCGTGCCTGCGCGGGTTATCACCTCTGGAGCCTTGCGGGCCTTGGGCAGCAGGGCGATCGAATGGAAGCGGCAGTCACAGCCGCGCGGATTGTGGCCAGCGAGGGCGGGGGCGCCGTCTTTGCACCTCTGGCTATGGGCGGGGCAGGGGGGCTGCGCGCCAGCGGCCCACCCGCTGACCGTCTGGCGCGCTGGCTTGACGGGATGGAGACCGCATGCCTGACCGCAATGCGGCACCTTGACGATATCGAGGCATGGTCAGCGCGGGCAGAAACCGAGATGACCGCGCTCTCGGGAAAGACTCCGCGCGCCTTGCGCGCTGTGCTTACCGAATGGCCCCTTGTCTCTGCCCCGATGGGCGAGGTCCTGACCAACGCTAGCCGTGCCGCCGTTCAACGCAATATTGCCTGGATGGAAGCGCGAGGCCTTATCCGCGAGGTGACCGGCCAGGGGCGATTCAAGATATGGGTAGCGGCACGATCTTGAATCTTCCAGTTCGATGCATGGGAGCTTCAAGAGTTCGGGAAGTTCGTGTCATAGTTTTCAGTTTCCAGAAATCGCGTCGAGCACCGGACAGTTGGGGACTTCGGCGCCAGAACACCTGGATGCCGTTGCAGCGAGGACGGATTCGATCCGCCGGAGATCCGAGATCTTCGCCCGCACGTCCGCAAGGTGACGTTCTGTCCGCTCCTTGACCTCGGCGCAGGTCGGCGCGGCACCATCGTTGAGCCCCATCAGCCCGCGAATGTCCTCCATCGAGAACCCGAGCTCGCGGGCGCGCAGGATGAAGCGAAGGCGCGTGGCGTGTGCGGCGGAATATATCCGGTAGCCTGCGGCGCTGCGCGGCGGGTCGGGCAGCAGGCCGGTTTTCTCGTAATAGCGGATCGTCTCGATGTTGCATCCGGTCGCCCGGGCCAGGTCGCCGCGTGTTAAGCTGCTCTCGCTTTCGTGATCGATCATGGGGGTTTTCCTCTTGAGCCTGTAGCTACTACAGACCCTACACCCATCGTCAACCACAGACGAAAGGTGCGCGACATGGCGCTGACAGACGACAGAACTGACACCTCAGCAGCGGATCGCCCCGCCCGAAAGGGCTGGCTTGCGGCGGGCGGGGTGATGGGCGCCTTTCTCGCCTCGGCCTGCTGTGTCGGACCATTGGTGCTGCTGACCCTCGGCATCTCGGGGGCCTGGATCGGCAACCTGACGGCGCTGGAGCCCTTCAAGCCGATCTTCGCCGTGATTGCGCTCGGCTTCATCGGGGCGGGATTCCGGCAGGTCTATTTCCGCAAACCGACCGTCTGCGAGCCCGGTTCCTACTGCGCGCGCCCATCCTCGGCGCGCATCACCAAGTCCGCTCTCTGGACCTCCCTGATCCTCGTCCTCGCTGCACTCACCATCGACTGGTGGGCTCCGCTTCTCTACTGATCTCGAAAGGACACCCTCATGAAGACGATCCTTGCCCTTGTTCTGTTCGGCCTGACCGCCACAGCACCCATCACGGCCATCCCTGCCGTCGCGCAAACCGTCGCCGCCGAGCAGACCCTCACCTTCGCGGTGGACAATATGACCTGTGCGCTGTGTCCGGTCACCGTGAAGCGCGCGATGGAGGGCGTCGAAGGCGTGCACGCGGTCGAGATCGACTTCGAGGCGCGCACCGCTACTGTCGTCTTCGACACCGCCGCGACCAGCGCCGAGGCGATCGCGACCGCGTCGGCCAATGCAGGCTACCCGGCGCGCGTCTCGGGTTGACGGGATGACCGAGCGGACAGACCGCAAGCTGATTGCAACAGGTGTCGTCGGCACCGTCATCGCAGCGCTCTGCTGCTTCACGCCGATCCTGGTCGTTCTTCTCGGCGCCGTGGGCCTGTCGGCCTGGCTGGGTTGGCTCGACTATGTGCTGCTGCCCGCGCTGGCGTTTTTTATCGGCCTGACCATCTAGGGGTCTGATGCCGGAGGGGGCAGAATAGTACGCTCTCATGAGCGTTTTTGATTTTCCCGGCATCAGACCCCCCGAAGCTGGACCTCGATGTCTACCCCTACGTGCCTCGGGCGAACGTCGAGACCACGTCCGCGGCCAGTTACATGTCCCTGCTGTCGGAGGATGCAGCATGACCGTGGCCCCGAAAATCCTGCTCGCGGATCATCTCAAGACGCTGAAGCTGCCCACCTTCCTTCGGGAATACGACAAGCTTGCCCGCCAATGCGCCGCCGAGGGTCGGGATCACGTCCAGTTCCTGGCGCGTCTCGTCGAGCTGGAACTGATCGACCGCGAGCGTAGGATGATCGAACGGCGGATCAAGGCTGCGAAGTTCCCAGCCACAAAGAGCCTCGACAGCTTCGACTTCAAGGCGATCCCGAAGCTCAACAAGATGCAGGTGCTGGAACTTGCCCGCTGCGAATGGATCGACCGACGCGAGAACGTCATCGCCTTGGGGCCCAGCGGCACAGGCAAGACCCATATTGCCCTCGGGCTGGGGCTGGCCGCCTGCCAGAAGGGGCTGCCGGTCAGCTTCATCACCGCCGCCGCGCTGGTCAACGAACTGATGGAGGCCCGCGACGAACGTCGCCTGCTCTGCCTGCAAAAGCAGCTGGCCGCCGTCAAGCTGCTCATCATCGACGAGTTGGGCTTCGTGCCGCTCTCCAAGACCGGTGCCGAGCTACTGTTCGAGGTGATCTCGCAGCGCTATGAGCGCGGGGCCACGCTGATCACCAGCAACCTGCCGTTCGACGAATGGACCGAGACCTTCGGCACCGAACGCTTGACTGGCGCACTGCTCGATCGACTGACGCATCACGTCAACATCCTCGAGATGAACGGCGACAGCTATCGGCTCGCCCAAAGCCGCGCCCGAAAGGCCGAAGCCCCAACCTGATCATCCGCCACAGGATTGGCCCTGCGGGCCAAGCGCCATGGCACGCGCCAGCTATGTGACAAGCGCGCGCGCCATGGCGCCTGGCGCCCGTCATTGGCCTGATTTTGCGCCGCCACGTGGCTGGTTTTTACTCCGCCGTTGACACGCGCTCCCCGAAACGTTGCAACAACTGGCAGGAGATGGTGAAAGGGTCACCCTGATCGCTTCTTGAACCTGATGTGTGGACCGGCGCGGCGAAAGCCGATGCCTTGGAGCCAATGAGGAAGAAGCGCGCGGAAATCCATCGGGGCTCGCGGCGACGAAACATCGGGCCGCTCAAGGAAGCCGGATATACGTCTGCAATCGTGATCGCCGAACCAGACCAAGTTAGCCTGTTGCAATCAGGCGGGGTCCATATACGTCCACAAATGACAGTGCCAAGAGATCTCGTTTAGGATCCACCATGCCCAGTTGTTGTTTGCCTTTGATATCCTTTGGCATCAAGTTTCAGCGTGCGTGACAAGCCTGCCTTGACGCGTCTCAGTGGGATTGAGCTTTCAATAGATGCTACACCTGAAACTTTGGTGAAGGTGCTGGTTAGGAAGCGTTCAAAATCGGAAGGCCCGCGCGTTGCAATGCGCAGCAGATAGTCGCGGTTGCCGGTCATCAGCCAACAATCGACAACTTCAGGAAAGCTGCACACCGCGGCTTCGAAGCTGGCCAGTGCGTCGTCCACTTGACGGTCAAGTTTGACCGAGACAAACACGGAAAATTCATAACCCAAAGCAGTTTCGTCGATCAGCGCAGCATAGCCTGTGATCACGCCCGCATTCTCTAAAATGCGCAGCCTGCGGGCCACCGGGGATGGACTAAGCCCGACGGCTTCAGCCAGTTCGTTGATTGTGGCACGTCCGTTACGCTGCAGGACATGCAGAATACCCACATCGTAAGAATCAAGATTGGTGCTAATCATCAAGTTTTTCCAAAAAAATGGCCACTATCACCACATAACACATAAAGTAGTCGTTAACTAGGCGAGAAGCGTCAGATTGTTGATGCTAGTCTCGCAACACTTCAAGCTTTGAATGCGAGGGCCGAAAATGACATCTGACACACTCCATCTCAAAACGCTTCAGGACCGTTTGTTGTGGTTGTCGCATTGGATGATTCATCACGCCAACCACATCCGGCCAAAGGTAGACGGAATCAAGGTTGGTGGCCATCAAGCCAGCTCGGCCTCGATGGTGTCGATCATGACGGCGCTATACTTTTCCGCGCTGCGACCCGAAGATCGTGTAGCGGTAAAGCCGCACGCCTCGCCGATCTTTCATGCCATGCAATACCTGATGGGTCATCAAACGCTTGATAAGATGAAGAACTTTCGCGGATTCGAGGGCGTGCAAAGCTATCCCAGCCGCACCAAAGATGTGGACGACGTGGATTATTCGACCGGCTCTGTGGGGTTGGGCGTGGCGATTACCGCTTTCGGGTCGATCGTGCAGGATTACTTGATGGCCAAAGACTGGAGCAGCGACCTGGCTGCTGGCCGCCATGTGGCGCTGGTCGGCGATGCCGAACTGGACGAAGGTAATATTTATGAAGCGTTGCAAGAGGGCTGGAAGAACGATCTGCGCAACTGCTGGTGGATCATCGACTACAACCGCCAGTCATTAGACGGTGTGGTGCGCGAAGGCCTGTTTTCGCGAGTAGAAAAAATCTTCGAAGCTTTCAGCTGGAATGTCATTCGCGTGAAGTACGGCGCTCTGCAGCGCGCGGCCTTTGAAGAAGAGGGTGGCGACGCCCTGCGCGATTGGATCGACGCCTGCCCGAACCAGCAATATTCCGCCCTGACCTATCAGGGCGGCGCGGTCTGGCGCAAGCGGTTGATGGATGATCTTGGTGATCAGGGGCCGGTGACGGCGCTGATCGGCAAGCGCAATGATACGGAACTCGCGGCGCTGATGGAGAATCTTGGCGGCAACTGTGTCGAGACCATGGCCGAGGTGTTTGCCAATGTCACCGACGACCGTCCCACATGTTTTCTTGCTTATACGATCAAGGGCTGGGGCACACCCATTGCGGGCCACAAGGACAACCACGGTGGCTTAATGACCAAGAACCAGATGGCCGACTGGCAACAACATATGGGCGTGCCGGCGGGGCAGGAGTGGGACAAGTTCGCCACCGTGCCAGACGCCGCCGCGCTGCAAAAGTTCCTCGACAAGGTGCCCTTTTTTGCCAAAGGTCGTCGCCGCTTCACCGACGCGGTATTGCCGGTTCCCGAGATTGCCCTGTCATCTGACCGCGAGATCTCGACACAGATGGCATTCGGCAAGATCCTTGATGATTTGTCCAAAGGCGACAGCCATCTGGCGGAGCGCATCGTGACGATGTCGCCCGACGTGACCGGCACCACCAATCTCGGCCCCTGGGTGAACCGGCGCAAGCTGTTTGCCCGCACTGAGCAGGCCGATGCCTTTATCGAGCATCGCATCCCCTCAACCGCGAAATGGGAATTCACGCCGAAAGGTCAACACATCGAACTTGGCATCGCCGAGATGAACCTGTTTCTGTTGCTGGCGGCGGCGGGGCTGTCGCATTCACTGTTCGGCAAGCGGCTGATCCCGATCGGGACACTCTACGATCCTTTCGTGGCGCGCGGGCTCGATGCTTTGAACTACGCTTGCTATCAGGATGCGCGGTTCATGGTGGTAGGTACGCCCTCGGGCGTTACGCTGGCACCCGAAGGCGGTGCGCATCAATCCATCGGCACACCCTTGATCGGGATGAGCCAGGACGGACTGGCCGCCTTTGAGCCCGCCTTTGCCGATGAATTGGCAGTTATCATGGAGTGGGCCTTAGGCTATCTCCAGCGGGACGGTTCAGGCAATCCTGACGAGCGCACCTGGCTGCGCGATGAAGCCGGCGGCTCCGTCTATCTGCGGCTCTCGACCAACCCGGTGGAACAGCCCGGCAAGCGCCCGAATGGGGATTGGCAGCAAGGAACTATAGACGGCGCTTATTGGTTGCGTCGGCCCGGACCCAACTGCGAGGTGGTGATCGCTTATCAAGGTGTCATTGCGCCCGAAGCGATCCGCGCCGCAGGCGCTATGGCGGATGCGAGGCGTGACATCGGCGTGCTGGCCGTTACCTCGGCGGATCGGCTGAGCGCGGGCTGGACGGCGGCACAGCGCGCTCGGGCGCGTGGCCAGCAGGGCGCGACTAGTCATGTTGAACGCCTCTTGCAAGATTTGCCGCCGCATTGCCGCCTTCTCACGGTAATTGACGGACACCCCGCGACATTGTCATGGCTCGGTGCGGTTCAGGGCCACCAGACGATTCCGTTGGGTGTGGAACGCTTTGGGCAGACTGGGACTATTGGCGAGCTGTACCAATACTACAAAATTGATGCGCAAAGTATGATAGAGAAGATCAATGGCTTGACAACAGGGCGCAAGATTGCCGTTGTTTAAGGAACGTCTGAAAAACCTCTCGATTCTCGTCTGATCTGGTAGACTTGGGTGTCCCTGCAAGGAGTCCTTGCGATGCCGAAACAGCCCGCCCTTCCCGGCCTGCGCGACGCCATGAAGAAGAAACGGACGCGGCGGGAGTTGTTCTTGGCGGAGATGGATGCGGTGGTGCCGTGGGTTCGGCTGCTTGCGCTGATCGTGCCGCACTATCCCAAGGCCGGGCCAAAGGGCGGTCGGCCACCGATGGCTCTGGAGGTGATGCTGCGGGTCTATTTCCTTCAGAACTGGTATGCTCTGAGCGACCCGATGGCCGAGGAGACCCTCTACGACAGCGAGGCGATGCGCCGCTTTGCCGGGATCGAACTGGGCGATGACCGCATTCCGGATGAGACCCACCAGCTTTTGCCCACTCCAGCCGACAGATTCTGACCGGGCGGATGCGAATAAGATCATCACCATCACCGATGACAATCATTTTCCCAACCTCATCCGCCCGGTTTCTGGCCTGCCTTACAGGGGATACTGTTGAGACGGCTGTTCGATCGTAATCCACTTCAGTTCGGTGAATTCATCAATCACCGCAGTGCTGTCGAACCGGCCCCAACCGCTGGCCTTCGTGCCGCCATAAGGCGCTTGGGCTTCATTCGCGACGGTAGAGCCGTTGATGTGCACTGAACCAGTCTGAATGCGCATTGCGACATCAAGTGCGTGTACCATGTCTGTCCCGAAGACAGCAGCAGACAGGCCGTATTCAGTGTCATTGGCCACCCGAACAGCTTCGTCCGCGCCGTTGACACGGATCACCTGCAAGATCGGACCAAAGGCTTCCTCGGAGTAGATGCGCATCTTAGATGTGACACCATCGAGCACAGTCGGCGACATCAGGGTGCTGCCTGCAAGCCCGCCAGTCCGAATCTTCGCACCTTTTTCGGTCGCATCGGCAAGCAAACTGTTCAGGTGATTAACTGCGCCCTGGCTGATGATCGGACCAAGCGCGCAAGCCGCCTGAGTGCGTGGATCGCCCGCCTCCAGCTGTGCTGCCCGCGCGGCGAGTTTCTCGACGAACGCATCGGCGACAGACTCATCGACAATGGCACGCTCGGTCGTCATGCAGATCTGGCCCTGATAGAGGAAGGCGCCGAAGATGGTCGCATCCACTGCGCCGTCGATATCCGCATCCGCGAGGACCACCATGGGCGCCTTGTCGCCGAGTTCCATCAGGCTACGCTTGAGATGGCGGCCACAAGCCGCAGCAATGATCCGGCCAACATGCGTCGAACCGGTGAAGTTGACACGCCGCACGGCTGGATGCGCGATCATTGCCTCTACGACTTCGGGTGCGTCCTTTGGGTCGTTGATCACGAAGTTGAGCGTTCCTGCGGGGAAACCGGCCGCATGGACGGCCTCAGCAACCAGCACATGGGTCTTGGGCGAGGTTTCCGAGGCGCGGAAAACAACGGTGTTGCCGCACATCAGCGGATAGGCAATGGCCCGTGCTGCCAGCACAATCGGCCCGTTCCAAGGCACGATCGACAGGATCACACCTACCGGCTGCCTTACGGTCATCGACAGCGTTCCCGGCTTGTCAGACGGGATAGTACTGCCCTGAATCTGCGTGGTCATCGCTGCGGCTTCGCGGAAAACATTCGCCGCGAGCATGACATTGAAGCGTGCCCAGAGTTCGCCGGCCCCGACTTCGCCTTTCATGGCGACAACGAAATCTTCCGTGCGCTTTTCGATCTCTTCCGCGGCCTTCATGAGCAGGGCGCGGCGCTGGCCCGGACCAGTCTGCGACCAGGACGCAAAGGCGCGTTCGGCAGATTCGATCGCGGCCACGGCATCCCCTGGCGTGGCAGCTGCGCCACGCGTCACGACTTCGCCACTTACAGGTGAGCAGCGTTCAAATGTGGCGTTGTCTGTGGCATTCTGCGCCTCATTGTCGATATAGAGCTGAACAGTCATTCCATGTCCTTTTAAGTTTACTTCTCTGTTCTTGAAACCTGCGTCAGCCAAAAGCCTCCCGAGGATTCGTCCAGAGAACGACCCAGTTTCAACTGTGCGCACGGCCTATCCGTGCGCACGGCTATGGTTAAATTGCGCCGAACTTTGCAACGAGCTCTGCGCCCATATTCGGAGACCCAAAGCCCCGCATGCCGATACCGCCGTCGAAATTCAGTACGGCACCAGTGCCCGGCGTATTGTCGCGACGATTGGCGAAGAAGGCGTAGGCGCCAGCATATTCCCGCGCATTGAATGCACGTTCAAGCGGCAGCATTTGCTTCATCAGGTCGTCGAGCGGAATATCGGAAAACTTGATTCCCTCTTGCGAAAGGGCACTGGTTCCGGCGAGGTTGCTGCCACCGATACCACCTGGCGCGACGCCATTGACCCGTACGTGCGGTGCAAATTCATGCGCCATCTGCTTGATCATGCCGACCACCGCATGCTTCGTTGCCGTGTAAAGAACACCGCCACCGCCTGGATAAAAGGCAGCGTTCGACGCGGTAAAGATCATGTGGCCCTTGGTCTTGTAAAGCTCTGGCAATGCCGCCTTGGCTCCGAGGACATAGCCCTTGACGTTGATGGCGAACATCTCGTCGAAAGCAGATGACAGTTCGTCATCTTCTGTCGAGACCATGGTTTTCGAGTAGTCCCAGATGCCCGCATTTCCGACGAACGTGTCGAGCTTGCCGAAGGCGCTGACGCACTCGGCCACCGCCCGATTGTTGTCGTCCACTTTGCGAACGTCGCCCGCGATGCCGACGACCTTGTCGCCAAACGCTTTCACCGCGTCGTCGATGCGCTCTTGCGAGCGGTCAAAGATTGCAACACGTGCGCCTTCCTCGACGAAGCGTTCCACGATGGCGAGTCCAAGACCGGACCCTCCGCCCGTCACGAGCGCGACTTGATCCTTGAGTTGCATTGTAATTCCTCCCTGTTTTTGACGCGGCTTTTCAGCAGTCGATGTATATGAAGTCGCCGTCAACCTTTGCGGGGAACACCTTGAGTGCCTCACAAGCAGGCAGGGCCTTCACCTTGCCGGTTCTGACGCAAAATTTCGCGAAGTGCAGACTGCACTCGACAACTCCGTCCTCGATAAAACCGTCCGCGAGTGACCACGTGTCATGCGTACAGGTGTCCTGGACGGCGTGTATTTCGCCGTCCACCCGGCACACCATTATCGGCTCAGGGCCACCTTCGAATACTTTCATATCCCCCTCCGGCACATCTGCCGAAGGGAACGCCTTGATCCATGCCATATTTGCTTCCTTAGAAGAAAAAGCTGAGGTTGTTCGACAGGATTGTGCTCTGGTCAATCAGGATCGTGCGGCGCACAATCTCGAAGCCCGCTTCGGTTTCAACCCGACGCAGGACATCCCGGCGCTCGCAGGCGAAAACGTCAAGTTGGCGTTCTTGCCGCGTCCGGTACACCATCGACGCCGAAACGACATTGATCGTATTCTCGTCTTCCGGGACGACCATGACGTTCCCGATCAGATAACGCACGCGAGAGGCCGGGTTTTCGGACCAGCCCACATCGGACAGGATCTTGCGAATCCGGCCTTTCATCGTGTACCAGTTGTCGTCGAAATGGGCAAAGCCGTGCTCATCGGTATATTCCTGAGCGACTTCGCGCATGATCTTCGTCGAGCGGATCGGCATCCAATAGTGAAGGTCCTCAGCCAGCAAGCTGAACCACTCTTTGTACCGGCGATCCGTCAGAAGCTTGGATTCCCAATACAGGAACTGTTCGACTTCATGCTGAAGCTCCAGAGAAACGGCCTTGGGCTTGCTTTCGAAGGCAGCCTTGAAAGTATCATCGAGCATCTTATTCCTCCCTCATCGAAAAGTGTCTGCCGAGGCGTATCGGCAGACGTTTGATACATAAGCGGACATTTGCCGCCGATTGAACGTTACTCCGCCGCGAGCGGCTGTTGCTCGATCCGGCGGATTGCATCCCAATCCGGTGCGGTCATGATCTGCGTCCAATAACGGTACATGCCTCGCGCCGACTCCTCACTATAGGTGTATGCGAAGCTCAGCCCGGGGAAGCCCTCGGGATTATCGGCCGTCACTGTATGCGAGCCCATCTCGATGTTGAACTTCTGGTTTTGGGCAACATGACCCTGCAGCACTTGCTGGATGTCGCACCAGTTTTCGCCATCATCCTGCTCGAACACGCCGCCCGCCGAGAAAGTGCGCGATGTATGGCGACGCCATTCATCCTTGATCTCCTGCGGGGCAGTTTTGTCAACGAGAGTGAAGGTCCAGACCTCGATCTCGTTCGGGCCGCGAGGCTGCCACATCCGGACCGTGTTGATCCCTGCCAGGAACGACAAGTTCGGGAAGACGTTGGTATGGCAAAGGTTCACATCCGCCCGTCCCTGACCCAAACGCCGCACTGCCTCTTCGTATGCTGGCCCGGTCGTCAGGTATTCCGTCACCTTCGGCCCAACAATAGTCATGTAGAACATCGGGTTCCGCAAGAAGAGGCCGCAACCATGGCCGTTCTCCAGGTGGACATTCAAACCATCCGTCGGAGGGGCAACCTGGGTAATATCCACATCTTCCGGCACACCGGCCATGATGCCGGACAAGTGCGAGGTGGTGCCCGCATGATAAGCGTCCGAAGCAAACTGCTCGGCCGCGAACTTCCAGTTGCAGGGAATGACCCATTTCTGGATCCCGGGTATCGCCTCGGTTCCGGCCTCACAGCGGTCGAGCATGATGTCCATGTAGAATTTGACATCACCCAGATATTCGTCGAGCCCCGGCGCGTCGGCATCCCAGTTCGCAAAAATGAGACCCTTGTAGGTTTCGACGCGCGCCTGCTTCGGCCCCCACTCTGCCTTGTTCAGGCAACCACCGAAGGCTTCCTTCTCCATCGGGACGCTGACCAGATCACCGCCCTGATTGTATGCCCAACCATGGTAGGTGCAAGTAAATGCCTTGGCGTTGCCCGAATCGGCGCGGCAGATGCGCATTCCGCGGTGCTGGCACTGATTCAGGAACACGCGGATGCTGGCGTCTTTCTGGCGCACAACGACCACAGGATCCTCGCCGATATAGGCGGTCGTGAAGTCGCCCGAATTCGGGATATGCGACTCGTGACCCATGCAAACCCAGGTGCGCGCAAAAATGCGCTCAAGCTCAAGGCGATAAAGCGACTCGTCAACATAGATCTTAGGGTCGAACTTACCGCTCTTCTCGTCGACCATTGCAAGAATTTGGGCATCAGAATAAGCGCCCGCCGCGCCAACATTTGCCTTTACGTTCATCGTAGGCTCCTCCCTCTGGAATCGATTTCCGCCGCATCCGGCTCCTCGCAGACGCGTGGGCCGGATTGTTATCGCTTTGAGGGGCCGTTGACAATATGAAAAGCATGCTTTTCAAGCAAGTCCGGAACTGGTAAGGGGAAGGGCAAGGGCTTGCGGGGGAGCGAGTTCAGCATGGGGGGCGAGAAGATGAGGACGTTTTTGGCGCGCGTTTTTGGCGCGATGGTATTTGCAGTGACGGCGGCTGGCGGTGCCTCCGCACAGGTTACATCGATCACGACACCTCCTGCGGGTTCGGTGTGGAATACGATGGCTTCGGTCATTGCGGCCGAGGCCCAGAAAAGCGGCGGCGGGCGGCTGGTTGTTCAGGCATATAGCGGCAACGCGCAGATGCTTCAGGCCGTCGACAGCAAAGACGCCGAATTCACGATGACTGACATCAATGACATGATCGTAGCGGTCGCCGGGGAGGGTGACTACTCGGCGGCTCTGCCGAATCTGCGTGTTGTGGCCAAGATCAATCCCTTTGCGGTAGGGCTGTTCGTCCGGGCAGATTCCGGCATGACGCGGGTCTCCGATCTTGCCGGAAAGCGTGTGCCCTCGGGCTGGGAGGCTTTCCCGCTGAACCGTCCGCTGGTGAGTGCGCTTCTCGAGGCGGACGGGATCAGCTATGGTGAAGTGGTTGAAGTGCCGATCCCCGATATCATTCGCAATGTCGATGCTCTGGCCTCGGGTCTGACGGATGCGGCCTTCTTCGCTGTCGGCGGGCCGAAGGTCGCTGAGGTCGGCGCAATGGTGGGCGGGGTCCGCTATCTTCAGGTCGCCTCGGATGAGCAGGCGCTCGAAACGATTCGCAAGTTTCGCCCGGCCTATTACTTCTCAGAGGTGACGCCCTCGCCGGTGCGGGTGGGTGTCGATGCGCCGATGATGATGCTGACATGGGACAACGTCCTTGTTGCTGGTGAGCATGTGTCCGACGAACAGGTCAAGGCGCTGCTGGCCTCGATTTTCGACAATGTGGGTGCGATCGGCGATGCCTATCCTCCGCTTCGCGTGATGAACATTGAAACCGCCTATGTCGATTATCCGGGTGTGGAATATCACCCTGGTGCAGCGGCCTTCTTCGCCGAGCGGGGCGTCGCCATTCGCGCTGTTGACTGACACGGTTATGACGGAGGGCTGGGCCGGGAGATTTCCCGGCGCAGTCCTTTTTGCATTCGCTCATTGTGGAGGAAACAGGCTTTGACTCAGACAACTGGCAGTCGGCTGCCAACATTTCGTCGGATTGCCGTCCAAACCCAGGCGGTGGCACTTTCGCTGCTGGCCGTCGCTGTGGGGTTCGACGCGCCGAGCCGCCTCGGGCTGAGCGTCTATGTCGAGCAGATATTGGCCGTCGCCCTGGGGCTTGGGCTGGGCCTGGTGTTCCTGATCGACAGAAGCAGCGTCGGCGAGAAGGATCCACGCGGCAGCGACGAGAATGTTCCGGCGGACGGTGGTAGAACCATCGACTGGATTCTTGCCGTCCTGGGGCTTGGTCTTTCGCTGTATGTTGCCATAAACTATGCCGATATCGTCTCGCGGGTGATGTCCGCCCCGGTCGATATCGTGATCATGTCCGGGATGCTTGTCCTGCTGGTGCTTGAGGGGCTGCGGCGGGTGGTGGGCTGGGCGCTCGTCGTGGTGGTGCTTTTCATCGGGGGCTACGGGATGATCGGCCACATGATTCAGGGTGCGATGCAAACGCGGCAGGTCTCACCGGATCGTCTGCTTTCCTATATCGGGTTCGATGCCAATGGCATGCTCGGCCTTACCATGAACGTGTCGGTAACGGTCGTCGCCGCGTTCGTGCTGTTCGGGCAGATCCTCGTGCGGGCGGGGGGGGGCGAGTTCTTCAACGACATCGCGCTTGCCGCGCTGGGGCGCCGCCGCGGCGGAGCGGCCAAGATCTCGATCCTGGCCTCGACGCTTTTCGGCACGATCTCCGGGGTTGTGGTGTCCAACATCGTCGCGACCGGCGTCGTCACCATCCGGCTGATGATCCGCTCGGGATATCGGCCCCGGATGGCTGCCGCAGTCGAGGCCGTCGCCTCGACCGGAGGGCAGATCGCCCCCCCGGTCATGGGCGCAGTCGCTTTCCTTATGGCCGATTTCCTGGGCGTTTCCTATGCGCAGGTCGCGATTGCAGCGATCATCCCGGCCGCGCTCTATTACTTTGCGGTGTACTGTCAGGTTGATCTTGAGGCCGCCAAGGCCAACATCGCCCCCCTGCGTGAGGATGAAATTCCTTCTGCGCTCGACACTCTGCGTCGCGGGGGTATCTTCATCCTGCCGTTTGCAGTGATCGTGGTCGGCATGTTCTGGCTGGGCCAGCGACCGGAAACGGCGGCCCTCTGGGCGGCCGGCGTTGCCCTGATCTGCGGCGTCGCATACGGCTATGGTGGCCGGCGCATCACTCTGCGCATGATCTGGCAATCGCTCGCCGAAGCCGGCATCTCCATGACCGAGATCCTGATGATCGCCGCTGCCGCCGGCTTCATCATCGGTGTTCTCAACATCACCGGGTTGGGCTTTGTCGGCACGTTCGCGCTGGCCGAGATCGGTCGGGGCAGCCTTCCGCTGCTCTTGCTCCTCACGGCCATTGCCAGTGTTGTCCTTGGCATGGGGATGCCGACGGTTGCCGTCTATCTGTTGCTGGCGGTCCTTCTTACACCTCCGCTGGTAGAGGCCGGGATCACACCCATGGCTGCCCATTTCTTCATCTTCTACCTCGGCATGATGTCAATGGTGACCCCGCCTGTCGGCATCGGCGCCTTCTTCGCTGCGGCGCTGGCCGGGGCCCCGCCGATGCAGACAGCATTCGTTGCGATGCGGCTAGGCTGGACAGCCTATATCGTTCCTTTCATTTTCGTGGTTACGCCTGCCCTGCTGATGCAGGGAACCCCGGTTGAAATCCTGCTGACCACGTCTGCTGCGGCAATTGGGGTTTATGCCATATCCGCCGCCATGGTTGGCTGGTTCGGGGGCATGTTGTCAGGCTACGAACGCGCAGTCCTGGGCTTTGGCGGAGTGCTGCTTCTTCTGCCGGAAGCATTGGGTGGCGGATACACCCTCATGCTCCATGGCCTGGGTGTCGCAATCATGGTGGCACTTCGGTTGCTGCGCAGGGCGATAGTGCCGACATGAATGCATCCTACGATGCCACATCGCTGAATTACGACCACGAGGAAAGGACAATAACCTCCATGAATTACAGCTTCCCGCTGCCTCCTGCCGTCAGCCTGCCTATCGCCGGTCGGGACGAGCGTTTCCCTGTGCGTCGGATCTTCTGCGTCGGACGCAACTATGCCGAGCATGCACGAGAGATGGGCAAGGATCCGGATCGCGATCCGCCGTTTTTCTTCACCAAACCCGCCGATGCCGTTGTCGAAGATGGGCAGGTCGTCGCCTATCCGCCCGAAACGCAGAACTTCCACTATGAAGCCGAACTGGTGATCGCCATCGGCAAGGCTGGCACGGATATTCCCGAGGAACAGGCGCGCGACCACATCTTCGGCTACGCCATCGGCAACGACCTGACGCGACGGGACTTGCAGCTTGCTGCCCGTGCGGCAGGACGGCCCTGGGACTGGGGCAAGGCGTTTGATCGCTCGGCGGTGATCGGTTCGATCCACACTGGCGCGCCGGTCGGCAAGCCCGAGCAGGGCCGGATCCAGTTGACGCTAAATGGTGCCGTCAAGCAAAGCGCCGATCTGCAAGACCTGATCTGGTCGGTGCCAGAGATCATCTCGATCCTGTCGCAGTCAATGGAGATCCGGCCCGGCGATCTGGTGATGACAGGCACGCCTGCGGGCGTCGGCGCGATGCAGGTGGGCGATGTATGCGTCGTCTCGATCAGTGGGCTGGGCGAGATTACCACGACCATCGGGCCGCGCGCGAAGGGACACGTCGAATGACCTTCCGCCTTCATAATTTCTTCCGCTCATCGACCTCGACGCGGCTGCGCGCTGCCCTCAACCTCAAGGGCGTCGCCTATGAATATGTGCCCTATGCCCTGCGCAAAGGTGAAACCCGTACGCCCGAATTCCTGGCGCTGAACCCCGCCGGACTTGTGCCGGTTCTGGAAAGCGACGATGGCCAGGTTCTTGTGCAGTCGCTTGCCATCATCGAATGGCTCGACGAAACCCAACCCGGACCGCGGCTCTTGCCTGAGGGGGCAGACGGGCGGGCACGTGTGCGCGCGCTTTCATACATGATCGCCTGCGAGATCCACCCCCTGAACAACCTGCGCGTCCTGACTCGCCTGACCGAGCAATTCGGTGCCGACGAGGCTGCTCAGAAAGCCTGGTTCACGCAATGGGTCGAAACCACCTTTGATCCGCTTGAAATCATGCTGGCGCAGGACAGTCGCACCGGGCGTTTCTGCCATGGTGATACGCCGGGGCTCGCGGATTGCTGCCTCTATGCCCAGGTCTGGAACAACCAACGTTTCGACATTGATACAAGCCGTTGGCCCACCATCGCGCGGATATTCGATGCAGCCGATGCGCTGCCCGCTTTCCGTGAGGCCGCGCCAGCACACCAACCAGATGCGGTATGACGCAACACCAACAGAAGCCGGACACTCCTGAAGCGAGCGAGACGCCGGATATCTCGACGAGGACACATGAACACCAGACCAGAAGCCCCGCCACCCCTTAGCGGCCTCCGCATTGTCGAAATCGGCCACTTCATCGCCGCTCCGTTCGCCACTCGCATTCTCGGCGATCTTGGTGCCGAGATCATCAAGATCGAACCGCCCGATGGGGATCCTGTGCGGGGCTGGGGCGCGCAATCCAACGGCGCGTCACTGTGGTGGAGCGTTCATGGCCGCAACAAGCGTTCGGTTGCGGTTGATCTCAAAAGCCCCGAAGGAGTCGAGGCCGTGGGACGCATCATCGCGCGCTCTGATGCGCTGATCGAGAATCAGCGCCCCGGGGGTCTGGCGCGTCTCGGCTTCGATCGTGAAAGGCTGCAGGAGCTGCGGCCAGGTCTCGTAGTGGCCCATATCTCGGGTTACGGACAGACTGGCCCATTGCGTGACCGCGCCGCTTTTGGCGTCATTGGCGAGGCGATCGGCGGATTGCGTCACCTGACCGACCATCCTCCTGGCACCACCAATCTGCCGCCGCCACGCGTCGGCATCAGCATCGGCGATTCCGTTGCCGGACTTTACGCAGCGATCGGCGTTCTCGCCGGTCTTTTGCGCCGAGACGGTCGGACGGGCAGCGGCGGAGCCGAGGATGGGGACATCAGCACCGTCGATGTAGCGCTTACAGAAGCCGTGCTGTCGCTCACGGAAGGGATCGTCACGGAGTACGGTGCGCTCGGCCTTGTGCGCCAACCCGTCGGCGCGCGCATCGCGTCGGCGGCTCCCACCAGCGCCTATCCTTCGGCAGATGGCCGTTGGGTCATTGTCGCTGCGAATTCAGATCTTCTGTTTCAGCGGCTGACAGCGTTGATCGGGCGCGAAGATCTGGCGGTACGGCCGGAGTTGCAGACCAATGCGGGCCGCCTCAAACACGTCAACGAACTCGACGAGGCCATTTCTGCCTGGTCCAGGCAGTTCGATGCCGGTCGACTGACAGAGCTTCTGGCCAAGGCAGACATCCCTTCGACGCTGATCTACACCGCTGCGGAAATTGCCGATGATCCGCAGTTCCGCGCCCGCGGCATGGTGCGCGAAGTCAGCGACCCGCTACATGGCGACCTGCTTCATCCCGGCATTGTGCCGCATTTCCCCGATTCCCCTGGCACGATCCGCTGCACCGGCCCGGAGGTCGGACAAGATACCGCAGCCGTTCTGGCAGAGATCGCGGGCTACTCGCAGGATGAAATCAAGTTGCTCTACCAGAAGGGAGTAATAGCATGACCGCCGTCCAGATCGTTGAAGTTGGTCCCCGCGATGGCTTTCAGAACATCGGCCCCTTCATCCCGACCGAGACCAAGATCGCCGTGATCCGCGACCTTGCCGCTGCAGGATTGAAACGGATGGAGATCACCTCCTTCGTCAGTCCGCGCGCCATCCCTCAACTCGCCGACGCCGGCGAGGTTCTGGCCGAGGTTCTGGCCCAGGGTCATGTCGTGCCGCAGGTCCTGGTTCCCAATGCCCGCTATGGCCTGAAGGCAATCACGGCGGGAGCGGAGTTTCTGTCCTATGTCATCTCGGTCTCGGAAAGCCACAGCCGTTCGAACGTGCGCGCCACGCCGGATGAGGCCCTCGCCGATTACGCCCGGCTTGTCGCTGAGGCGCCCGATGGGCTGCGGCTGCGGTTCAACCTCGCCACCGCATTCCATTGCCCGTTCGAGGGGGTGACACCTGCCAACGCCGTGCTCGATCTTCTGGAACGCGCGCTGGAAATCTGCCCCGATGCCGAGATCTGCCTATGCGACACGACTGGCCGCGGCGAACCGGCGCAGGTCGCGGAATTGTTCAGGGCGGCGATGGCGCGCTTTCCCTCCGTTTCCGCTTGGGCGATGCATGCGCATGATACCTACGGCCATGGCACGGCGAATGTGCGCGCGGCTTATGATCAGGGTGTACGCGTCTTCGATTCCGCGATTGGTGGGCTTGGCGGCTGCCCTTATGCTCCCGGTGCCAGCGGCAACGTCGCCACCGAGGATGTCGTGAGCCTGTTCCGGGATTGCGGCGTTGAAACCGGCGTGGACCTTGCAGCCCTTGCCCCGATCGCCGCATTCGTCCAGGCCCTTCCGGGCGCGACTTGCGGCTAAAGGCAGATCGCCGCAGAGGAGCGTGCCGCGCATGTGGGGGGAGCGCGAAAGGCTGAAGCTTCATCTTCTGACATGGACAAAAGCAAGGGCGTGTCCAAGTTGAAAATTGACAGCATGCTTACGAATGCCTATGTTACAAGTGGTTCATTGATGTGGAATACAGGGGGAAAAATGACCGAAGCCGCGAGAATTGATCAAACAGACTCTGAGAAAGCGCAAGCTTTCAATCTATTGGCTCCGCCGGATGACTATTTCGACGATCCGAGCAAGTATTTTCGCCTGTTGCGCGATGGTGATCCTGTTCACCGGCAAGCAGATGGCACAGTTCTTCTGACGCGCTATGACGATGTGCGTCAGGTTTGGCGCGACCTGTCAGGTCTCGTTTACAAGGGCGAGTACTTTGAGAAGAAATTTGGCAAGGGCCCCCTGCTGGAGCATCACACATCGACGATGCTCTTCCGTGACAACCCCGATCACGACCGGTTGCGCGATATCGTCAACCCCTTCTTCTCTCAGACATCCATCAAGTCTCTGACGGACTTTACCCAAGACGTGATTGACCGTGAAATCAAGAAGGTCAAGCAAATGGGCGAGTTCGACTTCGTGCGCGATTTCGCTTTCCGCATCCCGGTTGCACTCATTTGCAGGGTCATCGGCATTCCGGTTGAAGATGCTGACTATATCCAGGGCGTGGGGCGCAAGGTGCTTTTCCCGCTCAACCCGCAGGTGTCGGCCGAAGCGATCAAGCAAGGCCATGAAGCGGTAACGGAATTCATGGGCTATCTCCTGCCATTTCTCGACGAGATCAAGGCGCGCCGCACGATCGACCCGAGCGAGAGCATCCTCTGCGCAATGGCTGCGGCGCAGCGAAATGGCGTTGAGGTCAGTGACGCCGAAATTCTTCACATGTGCATCGTGACGCTCAATGGCGGCCATGAGACCACGACAAACCTCATCTCTCAGTCGATGCATTTCCTGATGGATGACCCCGAGAGCAAGCGTCAGCTGGTCGAGGGTGAGGTTGCTCTGCCCACGGCACTCGAAGAGTTGATCCGCTTCATCACGCCGCTCCAGCTTCAGGGGCGGCGAACGACGAACGATGTGGAACTTGCCAGTGGTAATGGCACGATCCCGGCGGGCACCGAGGTGGTTCTTGCCCAGGCTTCGGCGAACAGGGACGAGCGTGTGTTCGAAGACCCCGACAGGCTGAATTTTGCGCGCCGTCCGAACAATCATGTCGCGTTCGGTGCGGGGATCCATGTCTGCCTCGGTCGGCCGCTTGCCAGGATGGAGGCCCCGATCGCCCTTGCGTCCGTGCTGAAGGAGCTGCCGACCTTGGTGCGCAACGGCGAAGCTCGCTTTCAGCACAACACACGGTTCAGAGGTCTGGAAGAACTCCCCGTGCGTTTGGCTTGATCCGCGACGACCGCTGAGAACTAGTCACCCCGGCCCGGCGACCCGACCCCAGGATCGCCGGGCCGGGTGCCCGTTGATAAGGAGAAGAAATGAAGATTTGTCGCTTCCACAAGGACCGTATCGGTCTTGTTCAGGACGATGAGGTTGTCGATGTCACCTCGGCCCTCGACCTTTTGCCGCAACTGCGCTACCCGTTGCCGCGGCATGACCCGTTGATCGCACATCTCGATCAGCTCAAGGAGGCATTCCTTGTGGCTGCCAGGACCGGAGAGCGCAGACCAGTCCGTGAACTGGCCTTCGATTCACCGGTTGCAAACCCCGGCAAGCTTGTCGCGGCGCCTGTGAACTACGTCAAGCACCTGGAAGAGGCGCGCGCGCAGAAGGATCTGCACCAGGGCAATGCAGCCCAAGTGCGGGTGATCCACGAGACCGGCCTGTTTCTGAAGGCTACCAGCAGTCTTATCGGCCCCTCCGAGCCGGTGACACTGCGCTTCCCTGATCGGCGCAGCGATCACGAAATCGAACTTGCGGTCATCATCGGCAAACGCGCCGACAGGGTGTCAGCGGAGCGCGCGCTGGAGTACGTCGCAGGATATGCGATCGGGCTTGACATGACGGTGCGCGGCGCCGAGGAACGCAGCATGCGCAAGTCCATAGACAGCTATTCGGTGCTGGGACCGTGGCTTGTAACAGCCGATGAAATCACCGATCCGTCCCAGCTCGACTTCGAACTGAAGGTTGACGGCGTCACCAGGCAGAAGGCCAATACGCGTGATCTTGTGCTGAGCGTGCCGGAACTGATCGAGATGGCCAGCCGATTCTATACACTGGAAGTGGGCGACGTCATCTTCACCGGGACTCCCGAGGGCGTCGGGCAGATTGAGCCGGGCAACAAGATCCATGCCTGGATCGACCGGATCGGCTCGATGGAAATCGACGTCACCTGACGCCAAGAAAAGCTGGCCATCTGCTTGTGGGTGGCCAGCTGCAATCGCTATGACTGTCTCAATCCATGTCGGCGTCACGTGCGGTCGGAATTGACGGTCGTGTGTTCTTGCGTGATGCATGAACAAACACTGCCATGGAAGTCAGGAACTGACGCTGCACCTCTGGATCAATTCCATCCAGGAGCAGCGACTTCAGCTTCATGACCTGAATAAACGCCTTGCCGTACAATTCCTCGCCGGCAGGGGTGATGTCGAGCAGTTTCTCTCTGCCATCCGTATCACTCTTCTTGATCGAAAGCAGCCCGCGCTTCTCAAGCGCGCCTGCAGTTCGTCCACAGCTCGCCTTGTCTATTGCGGCGCGCCGGGCAACTTCAGTCACGGACAGACTCGGGAAATTTCGCACTGTTGCGATAATGATCCAGCTCACAGGCGACAACGGCAGGCCAGCCATAGCCTCGTCGAAGGCACACAAGAAGACTTGGTAGCTACGCCGAATCAGATGCGCGGGATGGTCCTGAATGACCCGAAAATCGGAGTCGCCACCCAAGGTTTCGGGCTGTCTCCGTTCGGTATCATCTTTCATTCGCCGACCATCTTCTTTTTCATTGTTGATTGCTTATAGCATAACACCCTTCGATACCACCGACAACCTCGGGCAGCAGATGGACGTCTTTTACCCTTGGAGCGCGTTACCGGAAAACCCGGGCTCGGGTTTGGTCATGTCTGAGTCAGGGCCTTGGCCATCAATCGCTTGACTACCAGCAGCAAGATATGCATATAAGGTAGTATGCATGCTTAGTTTATGCCATTGATCCGCCTGAATGACCATGGTCAGGCGGGATTAGGCACGAAAAAGGCAGCCAAACGGAGGAATAAGTTCGTCGTTATTGTTCCAAAATGGGTGGGCAAGCCTGCCTTGAGTGGAGCAGTTTCGATTCGAACGACGTGCTGGGAGGAAGAATATCTATGTCGATCCAAGTGGTGTTCATTGATTCGATGGGAGAGCGACGTGAGGTATCGTCGCGCGAGGGGCAGTCTCTGATGGAGGCTGCGACGATGGCTGGCGTGCCGGGAATTGATGCGGATTGTGGCGGCGCTTGCGCATGCGCGACCTGTCAGGTCTATGTTGACCCCAAGTGGCTTTCTCTGCTTCCGCCGACCAGCGAAGGTGAAGCCAGTATGTTGGAGTTTGCGGCCAACAGGCAGGACAGCAGCCGGCTTGCTTGCCAGATTCGCCTGACAGCAGATCTCGATGGTCTCACCGTCACCACCCCAGAGTTCCAGTTCTGATATATGTGACGCTTTCTATCTGATCGCGCCAAACGGAGGATAAATATGTCGCTGACCGAAAAGCCTGTGGAAACAGCAGAACGAAAGATGTTCTATGACAAGATCGATAGCGGGTCCTATACCCCACTTTGGACTGTTTTGTCGAACATCATCACTCCTGAGCCCAAAAGCGGTTGCTTGCCGCACCTTTGGCATTTCGACGAAGCGAAGGCCTACCTGCTGGAAGCGGGCAGTCTGATCACGGCGAAGGAAGCCGAGCGGCGCGTCCTTGTGCTTGAAAATCCAGGCCTGCGCGGTCAGTCCCGGATTACGACGTCGCTTTACGCTGGCCTTCAGATCGTCCTGCCGGGCGAAGTTGCCCCCGCGCACCGCCACAGCCAGTCAGCTTTGCGCTTCGTGATGGAGGGCAACGGCGCGCATACGTCAGTCGATGGCGAGCGCACAGTGATGAACTTTGGCGATTTCGTAATCACTCCGCCGGGAGCCTGGCACGACCACGGCAATGACAGCGACGCGCCGATGATCTGGCTCGACGGTCTGGATATTCCAATCGTGTCGGTGTTCGACGCCTCTTTCGCAGAAGAGCATCACGCGGATCAGCAGCCAATCACCCGCCAGCCCGAAGACAGCAGCTGGCGCTACGGTGCCAACATGCTTCCGGTCGACTACGAAGCGACCAGAGTAGCGTCGCCGATCTTCAATTACCCTTACGAACGCTCGCGCGAAGGCCTCGAGCATCTTTTGAAGCAGGGTGAGGTCGACCCCTTCCACGGTATCAAGATGCGCTATGTCAACCCGGTCGACGGCGGCTGGGCGATGCCGACGATTTCGCCCTGCCTTCAACTCCTTCCGAAAGGCTTCAAGTCGCGGCCGTATCGGTCGACAGACGCAACGGTCTTTGTCGTCACTGAAGGCACCGGTCGCAGTGTGATCAATGGAAAGACTTACGAATGGGGTCCGAAGGATCTGTTCGTCGTTCCGAGCTGGCATACCGTCACGCATGAGGCGGACGGCGATGCAGTGCTGTTCTCTTACTCCGATCGCGTCTGCCAGGAGAAGCTCGGGCTTTGGCGGGAAGACCGTGGAAACGCGGTTCCGCTCGGCGCATAGTGACACTGTCCGGCATGGTGCGCCCTGGCTGCGCACCATGCCAATCCACGCAAAACAACTCACATAAATCGGGGCTTCAAGCCATGAAACATGAACTGCTCACGGTCGATGACGTGACAGGTTGCTGGGCGATCATGCCCACGCCGTCCAAGCCCAACGCGTCGGATCCGCGCGCTGAAGACACGGTCGATCTGGACGAAACGGCCCGTGTCGTCGAGGCTCTGATCGCCTCTGGTGTGAACGGGATTCTTTCTCTCGGCACCCTGGGAGAGGGAGCCACGACAACATGGCAAGAGAAGCAAGCCTTCATGCGCACGCTGGTCGAAGCCGGTCGCGGTCGCATTCCCATCTTCGGCGGGGCGACCGCCCTTAACACCCGCGACTCCATCAGCATGACCCGTGCCGCGCGCGAGATCGGGCTTAACGGGGTGATGATGGGGCCGCCGATGTGGGTTCAGCCTGATGTGCCGACAGCAGTTCAGTTCTTTCGTGATGTGGCCGAGGCGTGCCCGGACATGGCTATCTGTGCATATGCCAACCCCGAGGCATTCAAGTTCGAGTTCCCGCGTGCTTTCTGGGCGCAGATCTCCGAAATTCCGCAGATCGTATCTGCCAAGTACATAAACACGGCAGCGCTCTATACGGACCTGAACCTGACCAAGCGCCGCATTCGACTGATGCCGCTTGATGTGGACTATTACGCCGCCGCCCGGCTCGACCCCGAACACTGCACGGCGTTCTGGACCAGTGGCGCGGTTTGCGGGCCAGCACCTGTGATCCAGCTTCGCGACCTTGTGGCCAAGGCGGTAGAGACTGGCGATTGGACCCAAGCCAAAAAACTGACCGACAGGATTGGTTTGACCTATCGGACCCTCTTCCCCAACGGCTCGTTCAAGGAATTCTCGGTCTATAACATCGGCATCGAGAAGGCCCGTATGGATGCGGCAGGTTGGATGGTCGCTGGACCTTGCCGTCCGCCCTACCACCTGGTTCCCGCAACGGCTCTGGAAGGCGCGCGCGAGTCCGGGCGTCAATGGGCAAAACTCGCTGCGGAGCTTGAGGCGGAGAGCGGCAAGTGACCGGTCGGCATCTTGACTTCTACTTCGATTTCATGAGCCCCTTCGCTTATCTGGCCTTTCACAAGGTGCCGGGGATCTGCAAGCAATACGGTCTGGAGTTTCGGCCCCATGTCGTGAACCTGCCGCAACTCAAACTCATGGCGGGGAATACCGCACCACCAAATGTCAGCCTGCCGTTGAAGATTCGCTATTTGAGCAAGGATCTCAACCGTTGGGCTGAGGAATATGGTTTGCCTTTGACCTTTCCGAAGTCACTCGCGTCCGAGAAGCTCAACAAGGCTTTTCTTTATGCAATGGCGAAAGGCGAGGGAGAAGCCTTCATCCGGACTGCGTGGGACCGGGTCTGGGGAGAGGGTGCAGACTTGGCTGACCCGGCGTTGCTGGATGAATTGGCGAAGCAGTTCGGCTGGAATCCCGATGTTCTGTCGGCTTGGGTTTCATCGAAGGATGCTACAGACCAATACGAGGCGAGCACGCAGGCCGCGCATGAGGCAGGTGTGTTTGGTACGCCCACGATGATTGTGGGTGATCAGATGTGGTGGGGGAATGACCGCATCACATTTATGGAAAGAACGCTCCAGCAGGAGCTTTGACATCAACGCCAACCATCCATAGGGAGGAATAGTATGGCTCTTCAAAAACTGTCGCACGCGCACTTGCGGGTTAAGAACCTCGAGGAATCGGTGCGGTTTCACACCACTGTACTGGGGCTTGAGGAAATTGCTCGGCAAGACGGTACTGTTTACCTGACCTGTGGGACCGACGGAACTTTCGATGTGGCCGTGACCGAGGGTGGTACCGGCGTCATCAGCTTTGCGATCGCTGCGGATGATGAGGATGACCTCAATCGCTACAGCAAGCGGGTTTCCGATGCCGGCGTCCAGGTCCGGGAGATGACGGACTGCGATCCGGGTGTCGAGAAGATCATCGAATTCGACCTGCCGCCCCAAAACCAGAAGATGCAGATTGCATTGCTGCGGTCTGAAGCGCGCAAACACTACTATAACCCGGCTGCTCGCAAGGCCAACCACCTGAGCGGTCTGGCGCCGCTTGACCTCGACCATATCACGCTGCGCGTCGGTCCGGATGCGACCCAGACGATCGAATTCCTGCGCAAGCATGTCGATTTCTATGCCTCTGACATTGTCGAGTTCCCCGGAGGCGCAGGGCGTCTTGCGGCCTGGATGCATGTCGGCGACTATCACCATGACGTCGCAATGTTTGCGGGCGCGCCGCATGAGACGCTCGACCATCTCGCATGGACGATCCCGAACATGGAATACATGAAGCTCATGCTCGATCAGGTCGCACGCGGTGGGGTCATGACGGAAGCAGGCCCGGGTCGGCACGGTGTAGGCTCGAATCTCTACTCCTATTTCTTCACGCCGGATGGCAACAGGTATGAGCTTTCGGGGGAAATGCCGCGTTGTGTGGACCACAAGGCAGGCCCGTTCATCTGGAGCGCGGACAAGCCGGGCATCTTCAGCTCGTGGGGGGCTCCGTTCCCCGAGAGCTTCAAGGTGGGTTCCTAACTCAGGACAGTGCCGCGCTGCGGCGCTGACAAGTAATCAACAGATGACGCGCGGCACAGGTCTGCGCGTCATCTGTATCATGGTCTGAGGAAAACTCCGATGGAACGTATCATCATCATAGGCGGTGGTTTGGCTGCGGTCTCCGCGGCGAAAACGCTGCGAACAGAAGGCTTTGAGGGCACTGTCACGGTCCTCTCCGAAGAAGGGCAGTTCCCTTATGACCGCCCGCCGCTGTCGAAGGCGGTTCTTCAGGGTACGGCAGATGCACAGAGCACTTGCTTGCTGAACGCCGAGGCCGCGCAAAATCTTGGCATCGACCTTCAGCTCAACCAACGCGTCGAAGCAATCGACCGCGACGCGCATGTGGTACGGCTCTCTTCGGGAGCAAGCCTGCCCTATGACCGCCTGCTGATCGCGACCGGAAGTCGCGCCCGCATGCTTGATGGCCCCTTCGCGGGAAAAGCCAATGTTTTCTATCTGCGTACGATTGCTGATGCCGAGCGTTTGCGCGCGCAAATGGTGCCTGGAAAGCGGCTTTTGTCGATTGGCGCGGGTTGGATCGGTCTTGAAGTCGCAGCAACAGCCCGAAAAAGCGGGATGGAAGCGGTGGTCGTCGAACTGGCCGACCGGCTTTGCGCCCGCAGTCTGCCAAAGGATGTCGGTGTCGCTTTGGCTGATGTGCACCGTGGCAATGGCACCGTGATCCATCTGAATACCTCAATCGTGACGGTAGGCGGAGATGACCGGGTTGAAAGCGTGACTCTGTCAAACGGGGAAACGCTGCTGGTTGACATGGTCGTCGTCGGGATCGGCGCGATTGCGAATGATGCGATCGCGCGGGAGGCTGGCCTGGAGACGGGCAATGGCATCATCGTAGATGAATTTCTGCGCACGTCCGACCCGCTGATTTTTGCGGCCGGGGATGTGGCGGCTATGCGGGTTGGCGGTGGCCAGCCGACACGGATGGAATCCTGGGCCAATGCGCAGGACCAGGCCGCTGCGGCCGCAAGAAACTTGCTGGGGAAGAGGGAGCCCTATGCAATCAACACCTGGTTCTGGTCTGATCAGTACGACCTCAACATTCAGATGATCGGCGATAACCAGCCCGCTGGGGGAACTTTGCTTGTGCGCAAGGGCGAAGGAAAGTCGTTCACCCGTTTCTCGGCCATCGGTGATCGGCTGGTCGGTGCCATCTGTTTCGGCGCGCCCCGCGACATGGCGATCGTTCGCCGCCTCATGTCGAAAGGCTACGCAGTGACTGACGACTCGCTGATCACAGCACCAGACCTTCGTAAGCTACTGTAAGCACAAAAAGATACCCAACCAGGCGAAGACCTGGGCAACGCCATCACCAAAAAGTCCAACACATAGGGAGGAAAACTATGTTTAAAACTTACTATACGGCAACACTCAGCGCTTGTCTGGCTCTAGCCCAAACTTGCGCTGCCCAAGCACAGGATGCAGACCAGAACGGCTGGTATCTCCGGGGGGGGCCCGTGGGGATATACTTCAGCCCCGGTGCCGAACTGTCGGTCGGAGGTGCGCCATTCCCCGGCGCCGATGTTTCGGTCGACGACAACTACTCGCTCAGCTTTGATATCGGCTATCGCATCAACCCTCAGCTTTCCGCCACCTTCACATTCGGAATCCCACCCACCGCAGAGATTCGCGGCGAAGGAAGCCTTGCTGGGGCCTATCTCGGGGATGTGACTTACGCACCTGCGATTCTCGCACTCCAATACCGCATTCCGACCCGTAATCGGAGGTTCGAGCCCTATGTCGGCGCGGGCATCAACTATACCATCATTCTGGATTCGGACGGGCGCGATGTGGCCGGCTTCGAGGCGGAAAATGCTTGGGGTGCCGTTCTACAGGTCGGTTTCGAAAGCATGATCAATGAGCGGATGGGTATGTACTTCGACGTCAAGAAAATCTGGCTCGATGCTGACGTCAGTGGCACATTGGGCGTCGGCGGGCCGTCAGCGACAGGTAGTGCGACGCTCGATCCTCTGCTTGTCGGAACCGGTCTGGTCTGGCGCTTCTGAGACATATACTCCGTCTGCAGTTTCAGGGTACCTGTGCTGAAACACAAAGGAAGGAAACACTGTGAAAATGGAACTCTACTACATACCTGCGGCCTGTTCGTTGGCTGCTCACATCAGTTGTCTGGAGGCGGAGATACCCACGACTTGCCGAATGGTCGTGATGGACCCGGCGGGAAACAAGGTCGATGGTGAGGACTATAGCAAGATCAACCCACTGGGTCTGGTCCCCACCATCGTCGATGGCGAGACCAAGATCTCTGAGGCTGCCATAGTGCTGCAATACATTGCGGACAAGGCAGACGGAAAACTCGGCAAGGTGACGGGAGATGAGCGTTGGAAGCTTCTTGAAACCCTGAACTTCATCTCTACAGAGCTTCACAAGACAATGGCGCCGTTGTTCCGTCCTGATCTGCCGGTCGAAGCCCGTCCTTTCTTCGAAAAAATGGCTGCCAACCGTCTGACCGAAGCAGAGAAGCGCATTGGAAGTGCCGGCTATCTTGTCGGCGACAGCTTCACCGTCGCCGACGCCTATCTCTTCACGGTGCTCGGTTGGTGCAACTTCCTCAAGATGGACATGTCTCCTTGGCCGAAGCTCGTCGAATACGCGCAGCGGATCGGTGGACGACCGGCTGTCCTGCAAGCTCTGAAAGAGGAAGGGCTCTTGTCCCCCGCCTGACGTAGGCTTGGGGTCAGGGCCTATTGATTTTGCCCGTGCGGCGTGATTCAGCCTCCTTGCGGAGGCTGAATTATGAGCAACATATTCTGACTGACGGACGCGCAAATTGTCGATGACCACCCGGTCTGGCACGCCGTTGGTGGCAATCGCACGGGTTCTGTCGCATCGTTTTGGCCCCATCGGAAGGTTTCTTCGTAGAACCACGCTAAGGAAGAACGAAGCCTGAACATGGCTTACAGCGTGGCATTTCTGATCGCCTTGTAAGCTGTTGATCTGCCTATGCCGAGGTGTTTTGCGGCTTGAGCGACGGATTTACCTGCGCCGACGAGATCTTGGAGGGCTGAGATTGTCTCGGGTTGCAATGGCGGGCGCCCAGGGATGCGGCCATGCTTTCGAGCGTTGATCAGGCCGTCTTTGGTGCGCTCAGAGATCAGGCGGCGCTCGAAATGCGCAATGGCCCCGAAGACATGGAACACGAGCTCTCCGGCGGCGGAAGTCGTATCGATCCGCTCCTCGAGGCTGATCAGATTGATCTCTCTGGCTTTGAGGCCGTCGACGGTTTCCAAGAGTTCCTTGAGCGAGCGCCCCAACCGATCGAGGCGAATGACGGCGAGGGTGTCGTTGGGTCTGGCCTGATCAAGCAAGGCTGTCAAACCGGGCCGGTTGAACGTTTTGCCGGAGATCACGTCTTCGAACACGCGAATAGCGCCGTGTTGTAGCAGCCGATCTTTCTGTCCGGACAAATCTTGGTCGACGGTCGAGACCCTTGCGTATCCGAGGATGTCGCCAGTGCGTGGCATGGTGTCTCCAAAATGGCCGTTTTAGGCCCTGATCGCAGGTGGTTACCCTAATCCCGGATTTGTGCAGGATATCTGTCTTTTTAACAGTCTCTATAATATTGGGCGTCTTCAAACTTGCAACAACGTTTTGAGGACGCCTTATGGCCCGTAGACTTCTTTCCTCCCGCGCGTATGCGGACCTCTTCGGGGTGCCGACAGATTCTGAAGCCTTGATCCGTCACTATCTGCTGAGCGGAGATGACATTGATCTGATCCGTACTCGCCGCCGCGCCGAAAACCACCTTGGCTTTGCGGTGCATATTTGTCTGCTGCGCTACCCTGGTTTGGGGTGGAGCGAAGGCATCATGCCGCCAGATGAACTGATCGCCTGGCTTGCAGAGCAACTTCAGATCGATGCTTGTTCTCTCGGTGAATATGCCGTCAGGCGAAATACGCGGCATGAACACCATGCCCTCGCGATGCGCCATTTGGGTCTGTCCCCTTTCGGATCTGAACATGTGCAGCAGGCGGAGGATATCGCCACGAGGGCGGCCTTTGCGACGGATCATGGCGTGAAGATTGTCGAGACGCTGATTGCGGACCTGCGCAAGCACCGTTTGGCGCTGCCGAGCGTGGACACGCTTGAGCGCCTCGCCTTGAAGGGCCGGGCGCGCGCGCGAAGGGAGGCTGCCGCGGCGCTGTTTGATGCCCTCTCACTGGAGCAGCGTGACCATTTGCAGGCGCTCTTGGTGAATGACCCGTCCGTAGGGCAAACGCGGCTCACGTGGTTGCGCGGCTTTCCGCACTCGACCAGCCCGGCCAGCATGGCCGCGCTTCTGGACCGTTTGAAATATCTGCGATCATTGAATCTGCCGCCAGATCTTGGCCAGGGTCTGCACCCGGACCGGCTGCTCAAGTTCGCGCGCGAGGGTGCTGTAGCGCCCGTGAGCTTGCTGAACGACTTTGGCGAGCGGCGGCGGATCGCAACACTCGCGGCGCAGATGGCGGATTTATCCGTCACGATCACCGATGCGACCATCGCCATGTTCGAGCGACTGACCGGCCAGCTCTTCTCAAGATCCCGCAACCATCAGGAGGAGGTTTGGCGTATGGGGAAGACTCGGGTTGGCAAGCTGATGCAGCTCTTCGGCGCATCCATTGATGCCATGGCCCGCGCACAAGACCTGGGGCAAGACCCCTTTGCTGCGCTGGATGCGGATGTCGGATGGGATACGCTCCTGGGCAAGCGTGACGAAATTGCCAGCTTCGGAGAGCTGGCAACCAGTGACCCGCTTTCTCTGGCGGCCGAGCGCTATGCGTATATGCGCAAGTTCGCCCCTGCCTTTCTGGAGGCCTTCCAATTCAATGCGACCGATGCGGGGGATGATCTCAAGGACGCCATCGCCTTGCTGCGGGATCAGAACCGCACCGGCAAACGCAAGTTGCCCGATGATCTGCCCATGCCGTTTGCCGCCAAGCATTGGCCGTCGCTGATCGTCCAAGGCGGTCAGCCACAACGGCGCGTGTATGAAACCGCTATTGTGTCCACCTTACGAGACCGCCTGCGAGCCGGGGATGTCTGGGTCGACGGCAGTCGTGAGTATCGCCGGTTCGACAGCTACCTGATGCCCCGGGACACGGCTGAAACTGTCATGCGGGATGCAGGTTTCGAGACCGATCCGGACGCGTGGCTGGCTGATCGCCGGAGCATGTTGGCGAAACGTCTTGACCAAGTGGACCGCGCCTTGAAACGCAATGCTCTTATCGGCGTCCGTATCGAGCGTGGGCGGCTGAAAATCACACCACATGATGCGGTGACACCTCCTGCTGCGGTGCGTTTGGAACGGGCCATCGACGCCGTGATGCCGCGTATCCGCATCACAGAGCTGCTTTGGGAGGTGAATGCGCAGACCGGGTTCCTTGATGCCTTCACTGACCTGCGGTCTGGCAAGCAGCACGATGAACCCGCTGCAGTTCTGGCCACGATCTTGGCTGGAGCCACCAATCTCGGCTTGGAGCGGATGGCCCACGCCTCATCGCGTGTCAGCCATGCGCAACTGACCTGGGCGCAGACATGGTACCTTCGGCCCGAGACATTCGCGGATGCCTTGGGCCGCATTGTCGATGCCCATCATGGTCTGCCCTTCGCGCGACACTGGGGCGCGGCTGAGCACAGCTCATCAGATGGCCAGTTCTTCTCTGCCAATCGTGGCAGCGGACTCATCAATGCCAAGTACGGGCCTGACCCCGGCCTGAAAATCTACTCTTTCCTGTCGGGCCAGTACGGATCGTTCCATTCCAGCGTTATCGGCGCGACGGCGGGCGAAGCGCCCTTTGTGCTCGACGGTCTTCTGGGCAATCCGGCCAGTTTTGACCCCCTCGTTCACTACACAGATACCGGCGGCGTGTCGGACCACGTCTTTGCCCTGTTCCATCTGTTGGGGATGACGTTTGCCCCGCGCTTGCGCGACTTTCCCGACCGGCGGTTGGCGTGCTTCGGTGGCGCGAAGGCGTGGCCTACCCTGTCGCCTCTGATCGGGAAGCCTATCAATGAAGAGGTGACCCGGCAGCATTGGGGCGACGTCATGCGACTCGCGGCCAGCATCCGCGACAAGTCTCTGAAACCGTCTGAAATCCTGCGAAAGCTTGGGGCGTACCGCCAGCAAAACAGGCTGTATCTTGCCCTCGGTGAAATCGGTCGGATCGAACGCACACTCTTCATGCTTGACTGGATCGAGAACGCCGATCTGCGCATGGAATGCCACGCAGGCCTCAACAAGGGCGAAGCGCGGCACTCGCTGGCCAGGGCCGTCTTTGCCCACTCACAAGGGCGCATTCATGATCGTTCTGACGCGGCTCAACAGAAACGGGCCATGGCGCTCAACCTCGTCATCGCCGCCATCACGTTCTGGAACACGATCTACATGGACAAAGCGGCCAGCCACCTCGCACAGGCCAGCCCGCTCTACGACGCCAAGCTGCTTCCGCATACCTCGCCGCTCGGGTGGGAGCACGTCATCCTATCCGGCGACTTCGATTGGCATTCTGGGACCGCTGACCGCAAAATTGCGCGGCCGCTGAACATCAGACCAGCCAGAGACTGGGAAACGTGAAGATGTTCTCTGAAAGTTCCCCCTTAGCGTGGTTCTACGAAGAAACCTTCCGATGGGGCCAGCTACCCCCGACTGCGACTCTTGTTAGAAAACAAAAGGCGCAAGATAGAAGGTTGGCGGTACGCTGGGGTGCCGGTGCACGTGCACGTGATGGCGCTCGACCATATTCCGCGAGTTCAAGCGCAATCCTTCTCCGATCCATGCATCCCGCTGGTCGAGGTGCCATAGAGTGTCACGCAGCATCTATTGCGGCATCTCCCCCGAAATACGTTTGAGTCCGGCAGCGCGGGGGTCATAGTGATAGCCCGTTATTGTGCCGTCCCTGATCTTTTCGACAGCGTCGTTGATGACAAAGAGAGGAACGAGGAACCATTCTCGCGGGACCACAGGCCTTCCAAAGCGATCCATGATCTCGATCTCGAGCCGTGCAGGTTCGAAAATGCGGTGGATCAGGTTCTCCAACTTGGACCGATTGATGTTGTAGAGCTCGTATGTCGCGACCACCTCGACATTCGCCATCAGAAACGTCGGCTGCAACTGCGCGCCGGCGATCCGCTTCTCGACGCTCATATTGGTAACGCCGATCTTGTGCACCAGTTCCCGGTTTTCTGTGACGAGTGGATGATCGGATTTGCTGCGAAGCACATAAATGATCCCGCTCGCCTCATCACCATCGATTGTCTGGTCCGAAAAAAGTGGGCCTGCCGATGGGTCAGTGATTCGGCGTCCCGCGCCGTCCTTGTTCAACGCGCGCTGGAGCGAGCGCATCAGCATGTTGCTCTCGGTGCCGTTGTCAAAAATCACCCGCAGACGAGCATCGGTACGACCTTGCTCATTCGTGATGGTCTCACCCTTTTCAGTAACATAGGCTTTCTGACCGCCGACGATGAAAAAGCGGCCCTTCTCAATCTCGGCTTTCATCTCGAAAGGGCGGGTCTCCCGCAAACCGCTATCCAGTTCTTTCTGGACCATCTCGAACAATGGCTTGAACTTCGAAAAATCTTCGCATTTTTCGCGATTGGCGACTTCATCGGCGGCCTTTTTCTCGGCTGTTGACCGGACATGCTTCAATTCCGTGAGGGGTGATTTAGCAACTTCCACGCCCAGTTCGGCGAGGAGGGCATCGTCATCGAGGTCATCGGAGTCTGATGCTGAGGGCGCAGGGGTGTTTGCTAGGAGACCCTGCTCGTCGAGTGGGGCAAGGAGGTCGCGGCATTCCTGCAAGTCGCGGATCCGATCAAGACGCACGGCGTAGAGGCGTTCAAAGATATCACGATCCTCCCCGTGCTGGGGAGGCCGGCCATGCTCATCTGCAAATCGCAAGATTTCCTCAAAACCTGCGATGATGCGTTCTTCGCGTGGTGTGCGGCTGAGCTGCTTCTTGACCTCGACCTCGACGCCAAGCTCAGCAAGGAGGGCGTCGTCTTCGTCAGTGAAACCCTTAGCCATAGGTAGCCTCCTGCTTCATGCGCGCGAGATAGGCGACGCCTTCGGCCATTTTGTTCTCCCACGGATCAGGCGATGTGATGGAAGGCAGACGGCCCCGCTCCTGCTTGAACTTGACGGCGCGTTTCGCCAGATCTCGCGCCTCGTCCGGTGACAGTTGCACCTTTTTCGCCGAGATGACGGCCTGAACCTGCCGAAGGCTTTCCTCGCTCATCGTCTTTGCCAGAATCGAGTAGGCTTCGCCGAACGGATTGATGCGATCAATCAGATCGATGTCGAGTTCGCGCACGTCCATTGCGAATTTGCGCACCCCGTCGATCAAGGCGGTATTGCCGGTTGTTTCTGTGTCATCGCGGTTCGACAGCGCGATCTCTTTCGCCTTTTGGGTCAGGTTCAGCGCAGCAACTGCGTGTTGGCGCACCGCTTCCTGATCCTCTGCATCTAGCTCTGGGAACCTGGCACCGACAATCTTGCCCATGCGAACCTGCGTCAGTTCCTCCGGCACCAGCTCTTCGTCGAAGAGGCCCCGTTCGATCGTAGTCTTGTCCTGAACGAAAGCTGTGATCACCTCATTGAGGTCCTCTTGGCAGATGCGCTTGGCTTCCTTGCTCTTGGGTTCGACCAGGCCTTTGATTTCGATCTGGAACTGTCCGCTGGCCTCGCTGAAGCCAACGTTCTCCTTGTTGGGGTCATAGCCGCCCTCGCCGTAATCGAACCCTTCGACAGGGCCACTTTTCACGGTCTTGGGTGTGAAGTTGAAACGTGGGGCCAGCACCTGCTCCATCAGCAGGCTTGCAGCGATCGCCTTCAGTGTATCGTTGACTGCCTCGGTCACGGCTTCGGCCGCGGCGCCAGGCTCCGCGATAAGGTTGGTGAACCGCGCTCGGGTCTTGCCCTCGGCATCGCGGGTGGCGCGGCCGATGATCTGCACGATCTCCGTCAGGCTGGCGCGATAACCCACCGTCAGGGCGTGTTCGCACCAGATCCAATCGAACCCTTCTTTCGCCATACCCAGGGCGATGATGATGTCGACATGATCGCGGTTGTTCTTCTGCGTGGAGTCTTTCAGCGCGGCGGAAACCTTGTCACGCTTGGATGGCTCGTCGTCCACCAGATCGGCGATGCGTAAGACTCGCTCGTCGGGCGTCTTGACCAGCTGAAAGCCCGTGATGGGATCCGCTCCCTGCCAATCGCCCAGGGCGTCAATGATATGCTCGACCTCGCGATGCTTGTCCTTGGTGCTTTCGCGCGAGTTCACGTTCGGGATGTGAAGGATCGTCTTCTCGGTCGGATCCAAAACCTTGAGGATGTCGTCCGCATAGGACCCGGAATAGAAGAAATACCCGATGTCGAGCGTCTTGAGGTATTTGTAACCATTCAACTGCTGATAGTAGGTATAGGTGAAGGTATCGAACTTTGCCTCATCTTCGGGCGACAGAACGGCTTCGGCATCGCCGCGGAAATAGGACCCGGTCATCGCCACCAGATGCACCTTGTCGCGCGCGACAAGGGCGCCCAGATGCGTGCCCAGCTTATTATCAGGGTTGGCAGAGACGTGGTGAAACTCATCTACCGCGATGAGCCGATCATCAAACGCTTCAATCCCGAACTTGTCCACGGCGAACCGAAAGGTCGCGTGGGTGCAGACCAGAATCTTATCGTCGCTCGCCAGGAACTTGCCGACAGCGCCGACCTTGCCGTCATCCCCGCCGGGAGCGTTGCACAGGTTCCATCGCGGTTGCACTGTCCAGTCTGCCCAGAAGCCGTACTTGCTCAGCGGCTCGTCGTTGAAGCTGGACCCGATGGATTTTTCTGGCACCACGACGATGGCCTGACGCAGGCCTTGATTGTGCAGCTTGTCGAGTGCGATGAACATGAGCGCGTGGCTCTTGCCAGATGCCGGCGGCGACTTGATCAGCAGGTATTGCTCGCCCCGCTTCTCATAGGCACCCTCTTGCATTTCGCGCATGCCAAGCTCGTTCGATTTGCTCGAGCTTCCATTGGCCGCATAATTGACAGAGACGGAAGGAACCTGCTGTGTCATGATGTTTTCCTTCTGAGGGGCGCGGAATCATTCGCTTTGGGGCGGGCAATCAAAACCCGATCAAGTAGCGAGACCGCACGCGGCCCGTTGTAACAGTATGATTTATATGTATTTTCCAAAATTACGCCCTCTAGCCCACATACGCACAATCAAAACCCGATCAAATGTTATCCCTGTCACGCCCATGAGGGGACATATCCAGCACGAGGGCGTTCAGCATCCGCAGGACGGATCAGACCAGCATCCAGCGTCGCGCGAATAACCCGCGACGCCTGCGCAGCGTTCTGGTCGTCGATGCCGAGCCGCTCCCGAAGTGTCGCGTTCGTCATCTTCTGACCGCCTACGTATTTGAGCGCGGCATGTTGGTAACACGCTCGCACGGCTTCTTCCGGTGTCATGTCCGCAAAGCGGCGTGGTGCAAACAGAACCACGCGCACGGCGTCTCCCTCCATGCGGAAATCCGGTGGGGGCAACTGGTGTAGCTCAACCGCCGAGATCACCTTGTCGATGCCGGTGCCTTGTTCTTCGCAAAGTTTCATGCGCCGCATCAAGGAAGCAAGAGCTTCATTTCGGGAACGCGGGGGCGAGTCCAAAAACCGGTCGGGGCTAACCAAGGGGGCGCCCGGGTTCGTGATCTCCATGCGATCGCTGAATAACTCGATGAGTGGACCGGCACCGGTGATCGTCATGTCCTGGTGGATCAATGCGTTGGCGATCAATTCGCGGATCGCTATCGACGGGTAGAGCGGACGCTCCTCGCGGAATGCTTTACCAATCAATTCGTTGCGGGGCAGAAGGCCGTCGATGTAATCCACCAGCCCCTGAAATCCCGCTGCATAGCCGCGCTGGCCGTCCTGGCGGTGGCTCACGTCATCTGCACGTCCGGTGCCAGCATAGGCCACGAAACGAACCCCTTTGCGCTCTACAGAGGGGCCGAAATCGGAAAGTTTCTTAGCATACAGGATTGCGCCCAGATTGGTAATGTTCCAGCGGTCGCTTACATCTTTCTGGATCAGACGATCTGCCAATAGCCTGTCGAAGATCCCCTGCCTGTTATCCGGCAAGGGCTGGCCCGTAAGATCGAAGTAGTTGGCGTAATTCAGCCGCGCAAGAACGTCGTCGCCGGACAGGAACTGCGCCGCGACGCCTGTCTCCCAAGCGTAGGGCTGCAACTTGCTCCAGAGGGCACGCAGGCGTTCCGGATGGTCGGACAGGCGCGGCGTGGCACTGCCGATGCGCAAATAGGCTGTGCGGTCAAACTCTACCGGAGCGGTTGCGGCGGCGGGGATAGTCAGCAGGATCAGGCGCTGCCCGTCATGATCGACCTCTTCGAACCGGAACTCGATGCCCGGCTGGAGGTGGTTGGCCACCCACAGTTCGAGCGGCTGCCCCTTCTCCTTCTTCACTGTCGGCTCAAAAATCGTGCCGACAGCCGCATGATCACCGTCTCTCACCCCCCAAACCACATAGGCGAAGTGCTGATCGGCAAGCCGTGCAGCATTGGACAAGGCCGAGATCAGCTTGCCGATCAACGGTCCGTCGGCGTTGTTTTCCTTGAACTCGATCCAGGTGGTTTCCGCTGGTTTGGCGCGCAGATCGTCCACCAGTTTGCGGGTGCGTTCCGCGCTCATGACAGGGTCAAGGGTCATAGTGTGTCCACTTTCTGACCCACCACGCCTGGGTAGCGTTTGTCGTAGGGGCATTCCTGTATTGCCCGCCGGCCCAGGTCGTTCGGCTTGGCCGGGCTACCGTTGGTGGCATAAATAATCGAATTGGAGGGAAAACCTTTGATCATTGACCTCTCACCCGCTTATCAAAACGTCTTAAAAATATGCGGGCTGTGATCAGGATTATTTGAAACCGAAAAGCACAATCTTCTTCATCTGACAGGCCCGGATGGCTACCGTGCGGATGCAATCTTGCCCACAACCCCAATACGTACGCAGGTTTGCCTCTGTCGTTCTCCCACTCATTGTATTCGTGAAGTAGGAACGGTCCCGATTTTGTATCTGCAAGATATTGCCTCTTTGCGTCATCGCTAACCTTAGGATCACATCCAAAATATTCCGCAATTTTGTCCAGCAGTTCCTGATAGAAATTTCTGATCATCGCGTTGGCGGAAGACCAGTTCCCTTGCGAAAAGTTCTGAATCGCTTGATCCAAATGCCCCTTGGCGGCGCCCAACCCGTGCCGACCAAGTAAGGCCTCAATTTCGCTGGTCGCCTCTCGAAAATCTGTCTCAGGTACATCCTCAGGCAGCATCCGCCTGAGAACAGTCTGTTTAATGACCCTTGGAGCGTCATCGAAAATGGAAGATCTGCCCATTGGGTCTGGAACCTCCTCTTCCACAAGTGTGAAGCCATCCATTTTCAGACCAGCAAGAAGACGCAACCAGACATCTGGCTTGTTGCGCTTGCTTTGCTCGGATGCCGTAATTGCATGCTCAATCATGGCTCTGCTTAGGTCACAGTTTCCGTTGACCGTCGGAACAGAACGTCCCCCCATACTGCTTCTTGCGAACCGAACCATTTCATTGGCCTTCGATGCTACCGATCCAGAACCACAGAATTCGTCAACACCCCACCCTAGGGTGAGAGACGAGAAAGCGGTTTGTGTCGACATTTCAGCAATCATCTCGCCCGCTGCCATCAACGTCATGCTGTTAAAGTCGCTCATGCGCTCACCTTCGTCGTCATCTTCGTGTACATCTCGAACAGTTTTTCCAGCCGTTCGGTGTCGTTGCGGAAGCGGCGGCCGATGTAGATGCGTTCCAGCACCTCGTCGTTGTGATCATGCGCGGCGCGGAGGTTGGCGGGCATTTTCTCGGGGTCGTAGAGGTCGGCGATGGTGGCGGGGAAATGCGCCTCGCGGGCCAGAAGGATGCCTTCTGCCGCCGCAGTCAGGTCGGCGCGGTTCTTTTCCGTCAGTTTCGGGACGGGGAAGGTGTTCCAGCCCATGGTGTTGGAATAGCGGAAATCGGTTTTCATCTTGCCGCAGACCGTGGCGATCCAGACCAGATGCAGGCGCGAGGCGATCAGCGCCATGTTCCAGAGCGGGGCGTCGTAGAGGGCGAAGGTTTCACTGGTCACTGTTGAGCGCGCATCAATGATGCCGTTCGGCAAATATGGGCGGTTTTCAGAAGACGTTCGAGGAACAGTGAGCGTCCAATTCTTTCCGATCCGCATTTCACGCATCTGATGGGCGCGACTTGCCATCTCGTTGGCGCTCTTGTCGCGGCTATTCAAGCGCATCATGCGCACGCCTTCTATGCGTTGGCGAATTGCTTCAATCGCCAACGCCTCTTGCAGATGATCGTTCTCAATCCACAAGCAATAGCGTTCCAATCCGCGAATGAACTCCGCAGAACCATAAATCCGGCGGATGAATTTGTTATGTTGGTCGGGGGTCAGACCAAGGGTCCGCACTTCGTCTGCACTCAGGAGCAGGTGCCCGCCGTCAACGGGCTTGTTCCCAAAGCTCATGTTGGCGGTGCCGTTTAACGGCCTACTGGCTTTGTCCACTATCACATTCGGCGCGGCCACCAGATAGGCATTGACGTTGTCCGATTCCTTCACAACGGACCCGCCATCATCTGCCAGCGAGAACAGTTTGCGCACTTGCCCCGCATGATTGGAAATTCCAACAATCGCCACGGTCACGCCCGCATTATGGCTGGCAAGGTTCGCCCATTTGAAACTGGTGTGGGCAAAAGCAATCTCATGCCCAATCTTGAAGATCAGCGGCCAAAGGATCGGCACCTGCTGCCCCTGACAGATCGAATTGGTGGACACAAAGGCCGACACGGTGGGCGTGTGCAGCCCATAATCAGCGGCCTTCATGAACCAGCCCGCAACATAGTCGAGCGACTTCCAGCTTTTCGTGCGCCCATCGAATATGCGCTGCAAATCCTCTTTCTGTTCCGTGCTTTGCCAGGTTGATCCCAGATACGGCGGGTTCCTGCAGATATAGGTCTCGCCCCCCTCATTCGCGAAGTCGATCTGCGCCTGATCCAGTGGGGACATGAACAGGTCATAAGCCTGAAACTTCACCCCCGTCCCCGTGGGCGGGCAGACCGACAGCCAGTCCAGCCGCAGGGCGTTGCCGCAGGTGATCCAGTTCTGTGCGTCCAGCGGCAGGAATTCGGCCAGCGCCTCTTTCTGGCCGCGATAGGTCACGTCGCATTGGTATTCCGCGATGATCAGCGCCAGCCGCGCGATCTCGGCCGAGAAGTCGCGCAGCTCGATCCCGCGATAGTTGGTGAGGGGAATGTCGGTGCGGCGCAGCGGCTCGCCCCGGCGCTTGTTGATCTCATACTCAAGGCTGCGCATTTCCTTGTAGGCGATGACAAGGAAGTTGCCCGACCCGCAGGCGGGATCGAAGACGCGGATCTTGGCCATGCGGGCGCGCAGATTGGCCAGCTTGCGCGCGTTGTCGCCCGCCGCCTCCAGTTCTGCCCGCAGATCATCGAGGAAGAGCGGGTTCAGCACCTTCAGGATGTTCGGCACCGAGGTGTAGTGCATCCCGAGAACCGAGCGTTCCTCCTCATCCGCGACGGCCTGGATCATCGAGCCAAAGATGTCGGGGTTGATCTGCGTCCAGTCGAGGCTGCCGATATGGGAGAGATAGCGCTGCGCGATCTTGGAAAAGCGCGGCACATCGGTGCTGCCCGAGAAGAGGCCACCGTTCACATAGGGAAAGGTGTCGGCCCAGCGGGGCAGCTTGGCCTCGGCGCGCTTGGCGATTGGCGTGTTCATCGCCCGGAAGATTTCGCCAATGACTTCGTGCGTGTTCGACCCGTCGCGGTTGGCCATCTGGTCGATGGTGGCGGTGAACAGGTTGTCGCTGACGAAGATGTCGGTGTCTTCGGCGAAGAAGCAGAAGATCAGCCGCGCCATGAAGTGGTTCATGTCATGGCGTTTGTCAGCGCTGCCCCAGTCGGGGTTGTCCTTGATCAGCTCGACATAGAGCCGGTTGAGACGGCTGGTCGCGCGGATGTCAAAGGCGCTTTCGCGGATCTGCTTGACCGTGGAGATACCAGCGAGCGGCAGGAAGAAGCCGAAATGGTCGGGGAACTCGGTGTAACGGCAGGCGATGGTTTCGCCGGTGGTGATATCCTCGGCCTCGAGGTCGATGCCGTCGGTGGCGAAGATGAACTTGGCCTTGGCGCGGGTGGTGGCGGGGCTGTCGCGTAAGGAGCGCAGGGTCGCCGCGATGTCGCCCGGGGCGCAGGTCGCAAGGTGGATGTTGTTGGTCTGCAGGACGCCGCCAAGGTCGGACTTGTTCGACGCGCCGGTGCGCAGGCGCTTGATCGTCGTGTCCTTGTTTCCGAAGGCCATGAGGAAGGCATAGGGGAACTCTGCCGCGTCAAAGGGCTGCTCGGCGAGTTCGGAAACGGCTTGCTCAATCTCAACGGCGTTCATGCGGCTGTCCAGGGGTTGATCAGGCCGATCTCGCAACCCTCGAAATCAGGCGTATTGCGCGTGGCGACGGTGGCGCCGCAGGCGTGGGCAATGGATGCGATCTGGCAATCGGCCTGGGCAATCGGTCGCCCGGCGGACCGTCGTGCGGCGGCGATGGAGGCGTAGGACAGCGCAGCGGCGCTGTCGAAGGGCAGGATCCGACCGGCCAGGTCCTCGCGCAAGATCCGGTCCACGGCGTCAACCAGCGCGGCGCGGCGCTTGCCGTTCCCCATGATCGCGAGACCGTAGCGCAGCTCTGCCTCCGATATCGAGGTCAGGTAGACGTTGAGCCCGTCCTGAGCGGACAGCCAGTGTTCAACCTTGGGCTCCGGGGCCGGGCGCAACAGCTCGGATATGACATTCGTATCGAGGATGATCATGCGTCAGGCCTGGTCGAACGCGGGCGGTTCACGCATGGCTTCACGCTGCGGAAGGTCGAGATCAACGCCACCCAGCGGCGCGACCCGCGCCCGGATCGCCGCGGCAAGATCGTGGGATGGCTTCGCTTCACCGACGACATGGCGCAAGATTTCGCGCGCCTCCTCTTCCATCGAACGGCCATGCTCGGCCGCGCGGATGCGAAGGCGGCGCTTCACGTCATCATCAAGGTTCCGGATGGTAATGCTTGCCATGATATCCTCCTGAGCAGATTGTAATCATCGCAATCAATGCGATCAAGGCTAATCGCTGGAACGCATGGTTTCCTCAGGGTGGGCAAGCCGACGCTGTCAGCTCGCGATCTTGCTGACCGCCGCAACCGCAACACGCATCATCAATGTTGCAATAGTATATTTTCGTATGTATGCTGAGTGAAGATTGTCAAGGGTTCTTGCCATGCGTTTCGAATTCAAAAACCTCCCTCTGGCGGCCTTTTTAGCTCTTGCCTTGACCGGGCCAACAGTTCCGACGCAAGCCCGCGCCCAAACCTATCAGATCGATTGCGCCATCCTGCTGTGTTTGTCCGGTGGGTGGCCGGCTTCCGTGCCATGCGCACGCGCGCGGGCCGAGTTCATCCGGCGCATCACACCTTGGCCGGTGGAGCCGCCGCTGCAGATTTGGCGCTGCCCCATGGGTGCGTCTTACGATGGGCCTGCCAGGTCGCGCCCCACGGACCGGATCTTCGATGCCCTATATGGTGGTTCAGGAACCTCATCAAACTCTTCAGCCCCGCTCTTCGATCAGGCCGCCACAACAGGCGGGATGCGCGGGTTCAGAGGCTCCAACGCGGCCTGGGACAACCTCGTAAGGGCTGATTACGCCCTCCATCTCGTAGAAGACCGCGCCGACATCGATATCAGTGGGCCTGAATTCAATTTCGTGCGCTCCATCCGCGTCTTCGATGTACGGTATGCACGACAGCACGAATCCGGGCGAGATGGCGACTGCAACCGCAGCGCAGTCGTTGTCCTCGGCACCTATGGGATCCAGGGCGATTTTTCGTGGAGGTCGTCGTCACCCGCAGCGCTTCCCGCGGCGCATGCCGGTCTTGAGCGGTGGGGCGAGCACTGCCCGAACATTTATCACAGATCCGTCTTCATAGAGTGGCGTGACTATAGCGGGAATTACGGCTTCGAGCAGGTCAATTACTGACTGATGAGCTACTACGACGTCGCGCAAAGCCTTGTACGAGATCAAACCTGGAATGCACGAAAAACCACACAATTGAGGGCCATAAAGGCCATATTCTTCCATGTCAGTCGTAGCGACAATTCAGCTGCGTGAGAGACGCGAAGTCGATTTCAGCTTTATCGGCATCGCAGAGATCCGGGTAAATCCTTGAGACGCGCTGTGGGCCATGCATGTCCCACCGGATTGCCAGAGCACCTGTGTTCCAGCGATATACCCAGCCGACAATGGTTTCTTCATCGGCTGCAATCAAATTGGCGATCGCGACGCCTTCGACCTCATTTTCGTTCACTGTTTACTGACTTCCTGCAATTTGGCGTTGCGGATAGCAGCTCAGATCCAAAGCGTTTGCTGCAACCGTGTGCCGGGCCTCGTTAAAATCGGTTACTGTTCGTCCTCGCGGTAACGAATTCACACCGGGAGAAGTCAGCTCCCGTGTTCTCGAAAGATGAAATGGCTCAAATCCGGTGGTCGGGCTCCGTGGCGGCTTCAACGATCGCCAGAACCTCGGAGGGGTCAAAGCCGATGGCGCGGGCGAGGACGACCAGTTCGACGACGTCGACCCGGCGTTGGCCGCTTTCAATGCGCGCCACGAGGGATTGATGGCACTTGAGCTTGACCGCCAAGTCCTCCTGACCGAGGCCCGCCTTGATGCGGGCGTCGACCAATGCCTGGCAAAGTGCCACCTGTCCCGTGCTTCTGATTGTCTTTGCCACGCGTCACATACCTTTTGTGACGTCGCTAGCGGATGAAATCTATTATCTAAAAAGTAGATATTTGAGGGTGTTATCGGCGTCTGGTTTCCATGGGCTGCAAGTCTGATGCTCCCGAGGCTGCCCATCAATCCCCTACCAATTGCAGAAATCGGCCGTAGTCCTCACTGACCTCCCTCGCTTCCTCGAAGGCACGGGCCCGTTCACCGTCGAGGCAACGGAAGTAGCTCTGGATATCCTGGATGTAATTTTCGAAATCGCCACGGATGATGTCCGCATAGTCTCGCGCTGCCTGCGAATCGCTTGGCAGGAAAGGACGAGCCGGGGCGAAGCAGGATTCCGCGAAACCCGGCCCGGGGAGGCAGATCAGGAGGGCCATAGCTTGTAATGAGAGCAGGCCTGTCAACCTTGGGTTTCTCAAACCTGTTATCTCCTTGATCGCGGACACTGGCCGTGACTAGTGTTTGCGTAACCAAACTACAGCTAAAGCACGATATTACATCTTGCGGTTGATAGTATAATATCGTAACTCTGGGGTTCAAGTAGGAATCCCCGAGGTTGCGCCATTGGAGAAAGCGTGAGCCGGGCCATGAACTGGGACATCGAAGCACCAAATGTGGTTACGGAAGCCAGATTCCGCGAGCTCGTGGAAAGCGGCCATAGCGCAGAAATCCTGTGCCAGGAGTCGGCACATAAGAAAGGCCCCAGCTATTACGGGGTCTGGATCATGCGCGTTGTCTCTGATGACGGGGTGGAAAAGCTCCTCGTCACCGCCCGCACGCGGACGACCTACAACGATATCAAGATCCGCGAATTCAAAACGATCTCCGGCGTGGTGTCTTTCTTCATTGGCCTTGGTTTTGCGCATGTCGACCTGCCGCTTGAAGCGGGAACAAGCCGGACCCACAAACTCGCGCCGTCAGACAAAGCCCCATCAGACAAGGGCGCTGGCAGCTAACCTCGTCTGTCTCTGGCTGGTCGCAGCACCTGCCTCAGCGCAAATGGTCCTGGTCATGGAGAGCGACGGCTCTCTGACCCCATCCCGGTCTCAGAGCAGTTTTGCTCGGAACTACAATGACGGCATCGGTCAGGGATCGGCAGCCGACGAACTTGCGATTTTCGGCAGCGATGAAACTGTGCCAGAGCGAGAAGCGATGCGCTTTGCAGCCCGTGTCGGTCCGGCACCCCTGCCCCGTGCCGATGTCCTAAACGCCATAGAGACCACGGCCCTGCGTTATGCCAGCCACCCCGGCCTAAGGCGCGCGGAGCTTTCCGTCACGGACTGGCTGAGCCTCTACCGCGCCAATATCGAGGTTGAGAGCGCCTACAGGCAGGATGCGATCTCACATGCGGGCGCCATTGGCCTTGGTCAGCTGATGCCCGACACCGCGCGTGATCTGGGCGTCGACCCGCGTGACCCCCAACAGAACCTCGACGGCTCTGCCCGCTACCTCGCGATGATGCTGGAGACGTTCGGCGATCCGCATCTGGCGCTGGCGGCCTACAACGCGGGGCCGGACGCCGTGCGCCAACACGGTGGCATTCCCCCTTACCGAGAAACCCAGAACCACGTGGCCCGCGTCATGGCTGTCGTGGCCCGATTGGAAGGATCAAATTCGTGAGACAGATTTCAAACCTCTTTGTCGCCTCGCTGGCGCTATTCCTGTTCATTGCCGAGCCCGCCCTAGCACAGAGCATCGATCTCTCCCCGATCCAGAGCCTGTTACAGGGCATCGTCGATGCGCTGACCGGCCCACTTGGCGTTGTCATCGCGACGCTTGCCGTTCTCGGGGTCTTTCTCAGCTGGTTCTTCAACATCATCGATCTGCGCCAGGCGCTCTGGGTCCTGGTCGGCATCGCCGGTGTCGCGGCTGCCCCCACCATCGTTGCCGCGGTCTTTGCCGGTGGCTGAGCGCTCGCCTCTCTTTCTCGGCCTCGTGCGCCCGCCCAAGCTTCTGGGCCTGCCCATCATGTACGCGATGGTCTGGCTTTTCGGGTCGGTGCTCTTGTTCGTCTGGGTCCAGCACATCGCGGTACTGGCTGTCGCGGCCCTTCTCTACCCGGTGCTTTGGAAGGCCGCAGATTGGGACCCGCGTTTCATCGACGTGATGATGACAGCCCTGCAGGAGACACCGCCCACGCGCAACAGGTCCATCCATGGCGGGGACAGCTATGCCCCGTGATGACGCCCGTGATGCTGCGCTCGATGCCCGCACAATGACGCCAGACTGGTATGCGCGCGAGACCCGGCTTGCGCATATGCTGCCCTATGTGAGCCTCGTCGACGACCAGACCGTGCGGACCCGGGTGAACGAACTCTTCCGGTGCATTCGCCTTGAGGGGATCAACAGCTACACGACGGACGATGCCTATCTCGACAAGGTGACGGCGCTTTTTGCTCGCATCGTCGCGCAACTCGGGCCAGAATTCAGCTATTACGTCCACAAGGTCTCCAAGGCCATCAAACCTGATCTCGACCCCATCCGTGAGGACAGCTTCGCGGGCGAGGTGGACCGTCGCTGGCGCGCGAAACTCGAGACCAGTGGGCTGCGCGACAAGACCCTGACGCTCACCGTCATTCACCGGCCGCCCCCGAAAAGCCTCTTGCCGTTCCTCGGTCGCAGCGCGCCGGACCGTCTGAAAGAGGAGACCCGCAAACGCTTGCAGCGCCTCGGCGAGGCCGTGAACGTCTTCCTCTCGGGCCTCGCAGAGCTCAAGCCGCGCCTGCTGTCAGCCGCATCGGGGGAGTTGGTGGGGTTTCTGGGCGCGCTCAACACGGGCACCGAGCTGCCGCTCTACCCGGCCAACACCTACGGCTTTCTGTCCTTCAACGTCGCCAATACCCGCGTGACGTTCCACGGCGACCATTTCGAGCTTTCCGAAGGCGTCGTGGGCCATCGCTACGGCAAGAGTTTCACCATCGGGGAATACTCGGAAGGCACCTCCTGCACAATGTTCGACATGCTGAACCTGCCGGTTGACATGATCGTGACGCACTCCTTCACGCCGATCAATTCGAACCTCATGGCGGGCCGCATCAAGCGGCAAAAGCGCCAGATGCAGGCCAGCCAGGACGCGGCCCTCTCGCTCCTGGAAGCCCTCGACATCGCCGCCGATGATCTCGAGGCCAAGCGCCAAAGCTTCGGCGAACACCATATGGTCGTCACACTCTTCTGCGAAACGCTCGAAGAGCTGCAAACCCTCAGCGCCGAAATCGTGAACGCCGCCGCGACCGAGGGAGTGAAAATGATCGGCGAGCGGGTCGCCGCAAAGGCGCATTACCTCAGCCAGCATCCCGGCAACCAGCCAAAGCGCGTCCGCGCCAGCGCCGTCACCAATCGCAACTTCGCGGATTTTGCGGCCTTTCACCGGACACAACTCGGCAAACCCGCCGCGAAAACCCCATGGGGCCGGGTCGTCACTTATTTGCCCACGCCGGAGCAGAGCGCCTACCGGTTTTCCTATCACGAGCAAGGCTCGCCCGACAAAGAACCGACCAGCGGCCATACCCTGATCATGGGGCGGCCCGGGTCGGGCAAATCGGTGCTGTCGGCCTTCCTGATGACCCAGGCCCGTCGCGCGGGCGCCCGGGTCTTCGTCTTCGATTACCGTCTTGGTATGGAGATGGCGGTCCGCGCGAATGGCGGGCGCTACGCGTCCCTGAACGCCGGTCAGCCCACGGGCCTCAACCCGCTCTGGACAGAGACCGATGCGCGCGGCACCGCCTGGCTCTCGGACTGGCTTGCCACCCTGCTCTACCGCGCTGACAAGCCCCTGACGCCCGCACAGACCAACCGCATCCAGGAAGTCGTGCGCCAGAATGCCCAGGCCACAAACCCCGCCCTGCGGAACTGGCGGGATTTCGCATCGCTTTTTGTGTCTACGGATGATGGCGGCGATCTGCACCAGCGCCTGCTCGAGTGGACCGAAGACGGCCGCTACGGCTGGATCTTCGGACAGAGCCTTGAGGACACTTTTTCGCTCAAGGGCGACGTCGTGGGTTTCGACCTGACCGGCATTCTCGACAGCGAGGCCGACAAGGAGCGGATGGCGGTCCTCTCCTATCTCTTTCGCCGGGTCGAGCGCGAGATCGAGGACCGCCACCCCACCATCATCGTGATCGACGAGGCCTGGAAGGCGCTCGACAATGCGTATTTCGCCGAGCGGCTCTCGAACTGGCTGGTGACCGCGCGGAAGCAGAACACCGTCGCGGTGATGATGACGCAATACGCAAGCCAGCTCGAACGTACCCGGACCGGCAAGACCATCGTCGAGGCCGTGCCGACGCAGATCCTGCTGCCCAATATCCGCGCCAGTGCCTCGGATTACGCCATGCTGAACCTCACGGAGAAGGAACTCGACGTCCTTCTCAACACGGGCAGCAACAGCCGCCTCGCACTGATCCGCGACGATCAGGGCTCAATCGTCGTCGATGCCGATCTCAGTGCTCTTGGGCCCAATCTCACCATCCTTGGCGGCATGGAGAAAGGCGAGGCGCTCGTCGGCGCCGATTACCGCGACCGCCCAGACTTCTGGAGGCTTTCATGATCCGTATTCTTGTCGCTTTGGCTGCGCTCGGCGCGCTGGCCTCCTGCACCCAGTATCGGGAGCCGCAGGCTAATTGCTTTTCCTTTCTCGCCTCGACGGCAGCGACAGCCCAGGATTGCCACTTCGCACCGCTCGGCGCGCCGGAGGGCGACATTGAAGTCTAGCCTGCCTCATATCCTCGCGTTTTGCCTGCTGCCCGGTCTCGCCTTGTCTCAGGGCGTGCCGACCAATGACAGTGGGCTGACCGCGCGTGACATCGTCGAGACTGGCGATCGCGAGGCTGACTTGGCCGTTCAGGCCGACAAGCTTGCCGTGCGCGAACTCATTGCCGAGATCGAACGGGAGCAGCTGGAAACCCTGCAACGCATCCTCGATGCCCAGACCAGCTTCGGCGGTCAGGGCTTGCCGGCTATGGTCTCGGGGCTGGAAAGCGGCAGCGGGGATCCGGCTCGGTCAGTCGAGGCGGCCTATGGCAATGCCGACATCGACCCCAATCCCGGCGGTGCGCAGATGTTCGGCGACGCCGTCGAGAACATCGAGCAGCTCATCATCCGCGTCGCCCAGGAAACCAGCGGCTTTGCGGGTGTTGGCCGCGCAGGCCTCTCCCCCGTCCAATGGCGCGCGCTGCTGCAAGCGCTGATCTGGCAGGAAAGCCGTTTCACCATCGGTGCACGGTCTCCCGTCGGCGCCTATGGTCTCACACAGATCATGCCTGGCACGGCCAGCGATCTCGGCATCAACCCGGAATATTATGACAGCCCCTACCTACAGGTGCATGGCGGCGCGCGCTATCTCGCGACCCAGCTCAACACATTTGATGGCAACATCATCAACGCCCTCGCGGCCTATAACGCCGGACCCGGCCGGGTTTTCGAGTATGGCGGCGTTCCGCCCTTTCGCGAGACCCAGCATTACGTGTCGGTCATCCCTGAACGCTACAATCTCTATCTGAGCCGTATCGGAGGGATCGATGCGCTTGGCACGATCGATCCGGCGCTTCTCGCCAATGCCAACCTCTCGCTCACGGGTCATGGGGCAGCCTTTTATGGCAGCAACTCACCAGCCGCGATCCGCCAAGCCGCCCTGCGCATTTCCGACATCGTCACGCGGATCTCCGAGACCGAGGATGTGCAGGAGAGCGTCGCGCTCAACACCTATGCACGCGCCGAACTCGTGCGTCTCGTGGCCGCCCGCATCCGGCTTCAGGCGGCACGCACCCGCGTCCTCTCTGCCGAAGAGCTGGCCCAGGCCAGCGCCCGCATGGCCGAAGGCGCGTTCATGGATTTTACGATCAGGGGGATTGAATGATGGGACATCTGCTCTTGAGGACGGCCTTGGCCACAACGCTTGGGATTGGCCTGCATCTGGACGCCCTATCCCCTGCCCTCGCGCAAGGCGTGCCCGTCGTCGACACCCAGAACATCACGCAAAATATCCAGCAGCTCCGGCAGATGATCGAGGACGAGATCCTGCAGAACGAGCAGCTGACGCAGCTCCGCGAACAGCTCGGCCTTCTCACGGACCAACTCGCGGAGCTGCAAAGAACCTACGAGGCCCTCACCCGCCTCGCCGAGCTTCCAGAAATCATCCGCACCGAGATGGAAGACGAACTCAATGGCCTACTCGACCAGGAGTTCGGGGACATCCTCGCCACGATTGAGGCGATCAAGACGGGGGATTTCTCCGGCCTGTCCGGCTCCGGCGCAGGCGAGATCGAAACCCAGATGGACCGGGTGCTGGCCGACCTCGGCTTTGACGAGGACACCCTCTCGGAAATGGCCGCGAGCGGCAATCCCGGGGCCAACCGCGTGGCGACGCAGGCCACCACCGGCGCGCTCGTCTCAGCCGCCGCCCAGAACAGCTATGAGGATGCCGGCCAATCGCTCGAGCGGGTAGACCGCCTTGTCGGGCTCATCGACGACATGGACGAACTCAAGGAAAGCATCGATCTCAACACGCGCGTGACCGCGGAGCTCGCCATTGCGCTGGTCGCCATGTGGCAACTCGAAGCCATCCAGACCGTGGGCGATGGCACCGGCGGCGTGATCGATGCCGCCACCATCGCCGAAGAGCAGCGCTTCATGGATTTCACCTTGCCGGACCTCCGGGCAGACTAATCGTGGGGGCATGACGGGTGGCGACTGAACAAGAAATCATCGAGGAAGAACTGGTCTATGGTGCTTTACGCCGCGAACGGCTCTGGCAACGCCTTGGCCTGATGGGCCTTGTCTTCGGTATCATCGGCTGTCTGAGTGCCGCGGCTGTCTCGATCCTCGACGTCGACCCGCCCCCCGTCGTTGTCCCCTATGATCCCGCCACTGGTTTTGCCCTGCCCGAGGCGTCCGTTGGGGCCACATCCGTCACCGCCAACCAGGCGATCATTGAGGCGGAGGTATTCCGCTATGTGACCGACCGGGAGGTCTATAACCAGCTCGACAACGATCTGCGCATCCGCAGCGTCCTGCGCCGCTCGGACGGAGCTGCCGAGAGCGGGCTGCGCCAGATCTGGAACAGCGCCAACGAGAATTACCCGCCGACGGTCTATGGCCCCAATGCTCGGCTCGACGTGGAAATCCTCAGCATCAACCGGATCGGAACCAACCGCGCGACGGTCCGCCTGCGCAAGCGCCTGACGTCCATTAACGGCACCCAGACCGGCCTCTTTACTGCGACGCTTCTCTTCGAGTTCCGCCCGGAGACCCGCCGCTCCATCGATGAGGTCTGGACCAATCCATTCGGCTTCACCGTTCTCGAATATTCCATCCGCTCCGACAGATTGGAGAACTGACGTTGTTGTTTATAAGATCGCTTATTTTTGTCATTGCCCTGTTGCCGGGCCTCGCCTCTGCCGAAGCCATCCCGCGTGGCGGTCCCAACGACAGCCGAGTGCGCTTGGCCACCTACCAGGAGGGTCAGGTCTACCGTCTCAGCGTGTCGCTCACCCATGTGACCACCATCGAGTTCGGCGAGGGCGAAAGCATCCGCTCGATCATCGCGGGCGACACCGAGGGCTTCGAGATCGACGGCGTCCCGGGCGGTCAGGCCTTCGCGATCAAGCCTGTGGCGCGCGGGGTGCATACCAATGTGACAGTCTATACCAACCGCCGCAGCTACTACTTCAACGTCCAGGAGGTCCGCAGCCCAACCTTCTACGTGGTGCAGTTCCGCTATCCGGAGGACGATGCGCGCCCGACCCGGGCCATCGCCGCCCAAGCGCCGAACTACAACTACGGTGCCAGCGCGCGGACCGAGTTTACGCCAACCCGCATCTGGGATGACGGGACGTTCACGTATTTCGCGTTTCCAAGAAACGCGCCTGTGCCCGCGATCTTCCGCTACGCGGGCGGCCGCGAGCGCACGGTCAACACGCAAACTCCTGAAGACGGCGTGATCCGCGTCAGCGGAGTGAACCGCCAATGGGTCCTGCGACTTGGCGAAGAGGTGGTCTGCATCGAGGCAATCCCGCCCGGGGAGGCCGCCTCATGAGCGATACCGAGAACACCGAGCTGGAAAAACGCCTCGCCGCCCTTGAGAAAGGCAGTGCCCGCGCCCCCATAGCGGCGCAGCGCCGGTCGCCCCTTCTCGCGCTGGTCGTGGTCCTCGTCATCGGCGCGGGTGGTGCCCTGCTCTATCTTCTCTCCCAGCCCGAGGAAGAGGAAGCCCTGCCGACGGCCACCCCGGACGTGTTTCAAAACGAGGGGGACGGCTTTGGTGCCATCGAGACCTTGCCCCCGCCCGAGCCAGAGGTCGTGTTCGTCGGACCGGATCCAGTCGAGCCCAACGCGGAGCTTCTGGCGCAGATCACCGCCTTGCAGACCCAGATCGAGGAATTGCGCAACGCCCCCGAACCGGTCGTCGAGGAAGACACCGCCGCCGCAGAGGCGATCGACGCGCTGACCGCTCAGATCGCGGCGCTACAAGCCGCCTCGGAAGCCGCACAGCAACGATTTCAGGACGAACTGACGGCGCGGGATCGCAGCCTTGAGCAACTCCGCATGGATCTGGAACTGGCCCAACTCGAGGCCAGCCGACCGCAACCCGCGCCAGTGGGCCCCACGGAAGATGAGCTGCGCGCACGCGAGCAAGAGCGACTGCGCCGCGAGGAAGAAGCCCGGCGCATGGCCGAGCTGGAGCGCCGCGCCGCGGAGGAACGCGCCTTCCAGGAGCGGCGCATCACCTCGCCCACCATCGCTTTTGGCGGTGCCTCCGGAGCGAATGAAACGGCTCTGACCGAACGCACTTTTGGCGAGGTGACGGATTTCGTGCTGAACGGGGCGCTGCCCTCGACGGTGACGCAGGCCGAGGTGATCGCCAATCCCTCCAACACGATTCTACAGGGCACCATGATCCAAGCCGTCATGGAAACTGCCCTTGACAGCTCCCTGCCCGGCCAGACCCGTGCCGTGGTGTCCGAGGATGTCTACAGCGTCGATGGCGTGCGCCTCTTGATCCCCCGCGGATCCCGTCTCGTCGGGCGCTACCGCGCTGGCGTCGATATCGCGCAGCGCCGCGTCACGATCGCCTGGGACCGGATCATCCTGCCCGACAACCAGACCGTCCAGATCAGCTCCTTCGGAGGTGATGAACTGGGCCGTTCCGGTGTCACGGGGTTCGTGGACACGCGCTTTGCCGAGCGTTTCGGGTCGGCCGCCCTGATTTCGCTGATTTCCGCCGCACCAAGTGCCGCCGCATCCGAGGTCCAGGATGAGACTGCCGCCGACGTTCTCGAAGACGTGGGCGATGATCTGGCAGATGCGACGGACAGCGTCATCGGCGATTATCTCTCCATCGGCCCCGTCATCTATGTCGACCAAGGCGCACGCGTCACGGTCATGGTCGACCGCGATCTGGAGATATTCTGAGCCCATGTCGCTGAGCTATCTCGAAACCTCGCTCGACCGGATTAACGCCGCCGCCCGCGACGACGTCATCGAGATCTGCATCAATCCCGACGGGACCTGTTGGGGCGAATTCCAGGGCGATCACTTCATGCGCGCGCTGGACCAGAGGCTGACCGGCGTTCAGGTCAGGGACCTCGGCAACCAGATCGCCTCATCGGCCAATACCACGATGAGCAAGGACCGCCCCATCGTCTCGGTTTCGATCACCTACAAGGGGCGCCCGATCCGCGCACAGGTCATCACCCCGCCCGCCGTGCTCTCGGCCATGTCGATCAGCCTGCGGTTCTTCTCAAGCCTGCCACTCGAGGGCATTGCGCTCGATTTCCTCTACGGAAAAGAGCGCAAGCTCGAAGACCTGCGCGTCGAAAAAAAGCGCGCCTTGCGCGCAGTGGTGGCCGCGGGTTTGATCGATGATGCGCTGGCCTTCTGCGTCGAGAACAAACTCAACATGATCGTCTCGGGTGGCACCTCCACCGGCAAGACCGTCGCCGCGCGCAAGATCCTCTCTCACGTACCGGCCGAGGAACGCATCGTGACCATCGAAGAAGCGGCCGAGCTTCTGCCGACCCAGCCAAATGCCGTGACCCTCATCGCCAATCGTGACGCGGAATTCCAGACCGCCGATGTGCTTCTCACCGCCACGCTGCGCATGCGCCCCGACCGGATCATCCTGGGCGAGGTGCGCGGCAAGGAGGCCATGACCTTTCTGGAAGCCATCAACACCGGCCATGGCGGGTCCATGACCACGCTGCATGCCGAAACCCCGCAATTGGCAGTACAGCGGCTCGCCATCGCAGCTCTGAAGACCGAAATCCCGATGACCTATTCGGACATGATCCAGTACATCGAAAATTCCATCGATGTGATCATCCAGGCCGGTCGCCATGACGGCAAACGCGGCATCACCGAATTCTACCTCCCCGGCGCAACTGAGATTGGAATTTCCCCATGAAGACGTTTGAATACAATATCCTGTCCTTCCCCATGACCCGTAAGACCAGCCTCTCCGACATGCAGGCCAGCCTGAACGAGAAGGGCGCAGACGGGTGGGAGGTGGTGTCGATCAGCACTTCGGAATTCGCCAATGTCGGGCACACGGTCTTCCTGAAGCGCGAAACCGCGCCCCTCGGAGCCGCAGCATGATGCGGGCGCGACGCCGCTTTCCGCTGAGTGCGCTGGCCGTGGCCCTGGGCCTGACGACCACCCCCGCCCTCGCCGAGCGCAACCTTGTGCCGACCCTCGAGCGCAGCTTTGACGTTTGTCCGGACCGGCCCGCCGAGCCGCTCTGGATGCAGGAGATCCCGCTCCGCCAAGTATACCATCGCGTCCTGGTCCAGGACATCTACAGGGCACAGAACCTCGAGCGGGTCGTCGAGACCGGCAACTGCGACTGCGCGACCCGGTTCCCGTCCTGGGACGCGGCCGAGGCCGTGTTTCGGGAGAGCTACGCGAGCGACGAACGGTGGGAAATGCTGCAATCCTCGGACGCCTACAACCGCCGCGCCAATGCCGCCCGCCCTGCCGCCCAGGCAATCTGCGACGCCGCAGGCAATTGGTAAGGCAGCCCCGCGATGAGTGTCGTCACCTACTTCGTTGAAACCTCCCAGGCCTATCTCGACACCGCCGCTGAGACCCAGTTTGGTGCGGTTGCGGCAACGGTCGGCACGCTCCTGGTTTTGGGGACAACGCTGGTGGTGATCCTCGTCGGCATCAACATGATCTATCAATATCGGGCCATGGATGGGCACACGGCTTTCTGGCTCGCGGTCAAGATCGGGCTCATCGGGATATTCGCGACCAATTGGATGCAGTTCAACGCGTTCTCGTCTGCCATTCTCTATGGGATCGACAGTATCGCGGGCGCGCTTGTAGCTTCCGTCGGCGGCGGCAGCCCGGGCCCTTCAGGCACCTTCGCGGAGGAATTCGACCGGCTGATCGCGGAGCTGGGCAACTATTTGAACGCTGCCGGGTCCGAACTGAACTGGATGGCCGGCGCCATGCTCGACATCGTCGGTGTTCTTCTGCTCTCAATCCTCGGCGGACTGGCCGCCTTCATCCTCGTGGCCTCCCGACTGATGATCGCGCTTCTGATCGGGATCGCGCCAGTGATGATCTTCCTGACGCTGTTCGAGGTGACCAAGGATTACTTCGCGCGCTGGTTATCCGCGCTTATCTCCTTCGCGATCTACCCTATCGTGATCGCAGGGGTCTTCGCGACCATCACCGGGGTGGCCTCGGCTCTCATCGGCGAGTTGGGTGATCCGGAAGGGGCTTCCAACATTGGTGCCCTTCTCCCCTTCTTCATGATGGTCCTCATGGCCAAGGGCTTCATCATCGCAACACCCTTCATTGTCCGCGCGATCTCCGGCAACATCATGATGCCTGCCCTCTCCGGAGGCCTCGGTGGCGGATACAGTTTCGCCCGCGCCGCCATGGGAAGCCAGCAGGCCTACAATCGCTACCTCATCGGCGGGGCCAGTGGCGCGGAATACGCAGCCCTCAGGGCGCGGCAGTTCTTCGGGGTGCAGCAGATGCCCGTGCGGCAAGGCATGGGGCAGACGGGTTCTGCAGGCGTCACAGGGTCCGCAGACTCAGGATCAAAAATGCTGGCGCAACTGGCACGGTTGGGGAGGTTAGGGCGGCGGTGACGGCCCAAATGTATGTGTCGGCTGCTGTTCGCAATCGAGAGTTTGGCACGATTTCGGAAATCGCTCATATGTATCCGGCCTGTTGATCGGCTCGCGGGCCGTGGCCTTGATGGGGTTACGCACGCGCCTTGGTCTCATTAGCGGATAGGTCGATGATGACCATTTGGGCCGTCAGACTCTGGGGGCGTATCTTCTCCGTTCCATGCTGTCCTCTCTATCGCGAACTCCTTGGTGACCGTGGAAGGCGTCAGATCGCTTCCATGGCCGCGTCTTTTGGCGCGTCGAACCGGGTGCCGTGTCGCAGAAGGCTCCAGGCGGTTCGAGCGAGTTTGTTGGCAAGCGCGACGGCCGCTTTGTTTCGCGGCATACGGGCGACCGCAGCGGTCAGCCACGGGCCGAAACTGAAGTCCGACCATCGGTGTGGGCGCATCATGATCACTTTTGCCGCCTGCACGAACAACATCCTCAGATAGCGGCTGCCGCGTTTGGTGATCCTGCCGAGAATGGTGCGACCGCCGGTGCTGAACTGTCGCGGCACCAGGCCAACCCATGCCGCGAAATCGCGCCCCCGGTCGAATGCTTCGCCTTTGCCGACGGCCGCGACCATCGCCGTCGAAATCATCGGCCCGATGCCGGGTATTGTCATGATGTTGGCGCAGTTCTCTTCGGTGCGGCTGATCTCTTCGATCTCGCCAGAGACATCCGCGATCCGTTTGTCCAGCCAGAGCCAGTCGCCATAGAACCCGATCAGAATGCCGCTCATCCAGGGCGATATCTCATCCCGTCGCTGTTCGAGGATCGTCTCGAAGGAATTCTTCAGCGCTCGCAGCCCCGACCTGACGGTGATGCCCTGTTCGATCAGGAAGGCCCGGATCTGGTTGATGGTGGCCGTGCGCCGAGAAACCAGCCGTGCCCGGACCCGGTGCAGGGCTTGAAGGTCGAGCTGATCCTGGTCTTTCTCCGAAACGGTCCGAAGGTTGGGTCGCAACGCAGCTTCTGCGATCGCCTCGGCGTCGTTGTAATCGTTCTTCTGGCCCTTGTTGAACGGCTTCACGTAAATCGCCGGTATGATTCGCGGCTCGAACCCCATGCCCCGCAGCGTTCGGCTTACAAAATGGGCGCTGAGGCAAGCCTCCATTCCCACGATGCAGCGTGGGAGTTGCTCAAAAGTGGCATTCAGGGCCAAGCGCTTGATCTGCTTGCGCATGACCAACTGGCCGGACCGGTCGAACCCGACCAGGTGAAACGTATCCTTCCCGATGTCGATCCCGATGACGGCGAGGTCTTCGATGCTTCCTGTTTTCTTTGCACACATAGCTGCTTCTCCTTGTTGCGCGGTTGATCCCGGTTAAGGATAACCCAACGGTGGGGAAGCAGCCGACACATCCCATTAGCCGACTTTCAGAGGGAATGTGGTTGGGAGCGTGGTCGCCGCAGTGGAGCACCGCTCGGAGCGAGCCTAGCACTTGAGCATTTGAAAACTGCGCACTTAGCCCGCCCGCGCCGCAGCGCTAACAGGAATGCCCGCGCCAAACGTGCAGACAGTCGAAATGACCAAGAGACCCGCAGGGTGGGCGGCTGCGGAACATGAAGCACGCATTGCTCTCACGCCTATGAAATAACTGACGTCTTGCGCTACATGTAGTATTTGCGCATTGTCAGTTCACAACAGATCAACCTGCGCAGGTACTCTTTGTCGGGCGCTCCGGCCTGCCATACGATCCTGGAGGGGCAAAGGAAGTTGAAGTTCACTGCAAGGCTCCGTAATATTCAGGCTGCGGCATCGCGGATCATGTTCCGCGCGATGACCATCTGCTGGATCTGGGTGGTTCCCTCGTAAATCCGGAACAACCGGACATCGCGGTAGAAGCGTTCGACGGCATAGTCGGCCATGTAGCCCGCCCCGCCGTGAATCTGCACTGCGCGATCCGCGACACGACCGACCATCTCGCTGGCATACATCTTGCAGCAGGCGGCATCAGTGGAGACATTGACACCGGCATCCTTGCGGCGCGCGGTTTCCTCGATCATGCAGCGTGCCGCAAAAGCCTCGGCGCGGCTGTCGGCCAGCATCGCCTGCACAAGTTGCTTTCCGGCGATGGGTTCCCCGAATTGCTTGCGCTCCATTGCATAGGCAAGGCTGTCGCGGATCAGCCGTTCCGCCGCCCCGACACAGACCGCCGAGATGTGCAGCCGACCACGATCCAACACCTTCATCGCGGTCTTGAAACCCTGGTTCTCGCGGCCGGATCCGCCGATGATGTTGTCAGCAGGAACGCGGACGTCTTGCAGGATGACATCGCTGGTGTGCGAGCCCTTCTGTCCCATTTTCCTGTCATGCGGCCCGACCGACAGCCCCGGCGTCCCGGCCTCGACCAGAAAGGCGGACACTCCCGAGGCATTTGTCGTTGCTGGATCAGTGCGTGCGAAAACCGTGAAGACATGGGCGTGCGGAGCATTGGTGATGAAACGCTTCGTGCCATTGAGGACGAAATGGTCCCCATCGCGGCGAGCCGAGGTGCGCACCGAGCCTGCGTCAGAGCCTGCGTCAGGTTCCGTCAGCGCGAACGAGGCGATCATCTCACCGCTTGCAAGCTTCGGCAGGTAGGTCGCCTTCTGCTCCGGCGTGCCGTCGATGATGATCCCCTGCGAGCCGATGCCGTTGTTTGTGCCGACGAGCGAGCGGAATACAGGCGACGTCTGCCCCAGCACGAAGGCTGCTGCAACCTCTTCAGCCATCGTCAGGCCCAGACCGCCGAACTCCTCGGGGATCGACATGCCGAAAAGTCCCATATCTCGGATTTCGGCGATCAGCGCGGGTGGAATGGCATCCTCTTCCGCCACCCGCTCCTCGTTCGGGATCAGGCGCTCCTTCACGAAGCGGTCCAGTGTGTCCAGAAATTGTGCAAGCGTTTCGGGGTCTAGTGACATGATGTTCGAAGTCCTGAATTCAGTGGGCCACCGCCGACACGCGGCGGACGAGTTCGGTAAGACGGGGCGCGATATCGCTTTCAATCCAGTCGCGCGTCAGGGTCTGGGACGGCCCGCCACAGTTGAAGGCCATGACCGGCGAGCCATCCCGCGGCGCAAGCGCCACGGCGACGGAATTGACATCCGGCTTCCATTCAGTGAGCGACATGCAATAGCCACGCTCCTGATAGCATTCGATCGCAGCCTCGATCCCGCGCCTGACTTCCGGCCAGGCGGCCCCTTCGTGCTGCACAAACTGTTCGAACAACGCGGCACGCTGTTCGGGAGGGATGACAGCAAGATAGGCGCGCCCTGCAGCGGTGGTTGCCATCTTGATATGGGCACCGACCTCGATGGCAAGTGTCACCGCATTCTCTCCTCGGCAACGCTCCAGATAAACCATGGTCAGGCGATCCGGGCTTGCCAGAGCGACAGGCATCCCGGTGTGGTCGGCAAGTTCCTGCATATAGGGCTTTGCGATCTGGCGCAGTGGTATGCCAGCAAGGCACGAAAACCCCAGCGAAAGCACCGGCGGCGCAAGTTGATAGCGCGCAGTGTCGGGATTCCAGCTCAGATAGTCGAGCTTGTGGAGGGTATAGGTCAGGCGCGAGACAGTCGACTTGCTCAACCCGGTGCGCATGGCGAAGTCGCCGTTGCCAAGTGCCTCACCCTCGCGCCGAAAGGCACGAAGAATTTCGAGACCCCGCGCAAGAGCGACCACGAAATCGCGGTCCTGCCCATCGCTTTCTGCGTGCTCCTTGCGTGGTCGCACGTTCGCCCCTCCTCGGCAGACCGCCCCTATATGAATCTAGGGTAGCAGGCGCTAAAGTCTCTGTCAATATCGCGGAATACTTTTCCGCTCTGCGGAATATATCACCTCACCGCCGACTGCTGAACAATAATCCGCTTGTCGGAATAAACACCTCTCCGCTCATGTGATGCGAACGTAACACCGGGTGCGCGACCGCACCGGCGCGGAACGCAGTAACCGCTTGATCGAGGTCACGCCGAGTCATGCGTCTCTTCCGCTCTTATGGGCACTTTCGGCACGCTTCGTGTCCGCGAGGAACGAATTGCTTCTTGCAGGAAGGCCCGGCCTGGCGGCGTTCCAGCCCATGCCGCGCGGACGCGCGCCTCGACCGGGCAGCAAGAATACACAATGAACCGAGCAAGATTATCCAATACAGGCCACTGCAGCGGTTCTAGGCTCAAAGAATTGGAGGGCGATCCGCGACCGGCCTGTGCCGATTGGGATCTCGGTCGAGATGACGCGGACCTGCAAGACAAACCTGTCTCTGGGAGGAGAAATATGCCGATCAGCAAGGAAGCCGATACACTGCGTGCGCTCTATCAGAGTTGGACCGACCAGATGGTCGCGAATCCGAATCTCTCGATCCTGAATCTGCGCAGCATGTTCGATGAATGGGGCCAGCCCGCGCTGGAGCCCGAGAACGTCACCTACAAGAGCGACCATGTCGGCGGCGTCGAGGCGATCTGGGCGCTGCCTGCGGGCGCCGACACCAAGCGCGTGATTCTCTATACCCATGGCGGCGGTTTCTGCGTGGGGTCGGCCGACAGCCACCGCAAGATGGTGGGGCATCTGGCCAAGGCTCTGGGCGTGACGGCCTGCAACCTGCATTATCGCCGTGCGCCGGAACACCCCTTCCCCGCCCAGATCGAAGACGCCGTGGCCGCCTACAAGGCGCTGCTGGCCAAGGGTTTTGATGCAAAGAACATCCTGACGGCGGGCGACAGTGCCGGTGGCAACCTTGCCGTTGCCTCGGTTCTCAAATTCCGCGAGCTTGGCCTGCCGCTGCCGGGTGCCGTCATCGCCTATTCGCCCTGGCTCGACATGGCACTGCGCGGCAAGACGCTGGAAACCAATGCCGGGACGGACGCTCTTGTCAGCCGTGCCATCCTGGAAGGGATGTCGGGAATGTTCCTGGGCGGTGCGACCGACCCGCTGAACCCGCTGGCCAACCCGCTGGAAAACGACTTCACCGGCTTCCCGCCGCTCTACATCACCTGCGGAAGCGCCGAGACGCTGCAGAGCGACTCGGAAGCGCTGCACGCCAAGGCCAAGGCCGCGGGCGTGAAGACGACGCTTTCGGTGGTTCCCGGCATGCAGCACGTCTTTCCGTCGCTGGCGGGCCGTGCGCCCGAGGCCGATCAGGAAATTGCCCGCATCGCCACCTGGTATCGCGCGCTGTGATTGCGCCACCCGATGTCGCATTGCGGCGCTGGGCGGCCTGACGCGTCAAGACAATCAATCCGGCGCCAGGCCCGTATCGCACGGGGCTTCGGAGCCATGATATGGGAAGAGAAACATGACCGAGACTCTTGAAACCACCAAGACCAAAGGGGCCGATTTCGATGCTGTCGTCGTCGGCGCGGGCTTCGGCGGCCTCTACTCCGTTTACAAACTTCGCAATGAGCAGGGCCTGAACGTCAAGGCCTATGACAGCGCCGGCGATGTCGGCGGCACCTGGTTCTGGAACCGCTATCCGGGCGCCTTGTCGGACACGGAAAGCTTCGTCTACCGCTATTCCTTCAGCGGCGAATTGCTGCAGAAAGGCCGCTGGAAGACCCGCTACCTGACCCAGCCCGAGATCCTCGCCTACATGAACGAGGTTGCGGATACCTACGATCTGCGCCGCAGCTACGAGTTCAACACCCGCGTCACCGCAGCCCGTTTCGACGAGGAAACCGGGCTCTGGCATGTGACCACCGACAAGGGACAGACCGTCACGGCGAAATACCTCATCACCGGTCTTGGCCTGCTGTCGGCGACGAACCTGCCCAAGTTCAAGGGCATCGACAGCTTCAAGGGACAGATCCTGCACACCGGCGCCTGGCCGGAGGGGATCGACCTGAAGGGCAAGCGCGTGGGCATCATCGGCACCGGCTCGACCGGGACTCAGGTGATCACCGCCACCGCCCCCATCGCGAAACACCTGACGGTGTTCCAGCGTTCGCCGCAATATGTCGTGCCGATCGGCAACACGCCGCAGGACGAGGCGACGATCGCCGCGCAGAAGGCCAGCTATGACGACATCTGGAAACAGGTGAAATCGTCGGCCGTGGCGTTCGGCTTCGAGGAAAGCACCATCCCTGCGGAAACAGCCACGCCCGAGGAACGCGAGCGCGTGTTCGAGGCGGCATGGCAGCGCGGCGGCGGCTTCTACTTCATGTTCGGCACCTTCTGCGACATCGCGACCAGCCAGATCGCCAATGACGCGGCGGCCGACTTCATCAAGAAGAAGATCGGGCAGATCGTGAAGGATCCCGAGACCGCGAGGAAGCTGACGCCGACCGACCTCTACGCCAAGCGGCCCTTGTGCGGGAACGACTACTACGGGGTCTACAACCGCCCCAACGTCACTCTGGCCGATGTGAAAGCCGATCCGATCGCGGAGTTCACCCCGACCGGCATCCGTCTGGCAAGCGGCGCCGAGCATGAGCTGGACGTGGTGATCTTCGCCACCGGCTTTGACGCGGTGGACGGCAACTACACGAGGATGGACCTGCGCGGCCGCGGCGGCGTCACCATGCGCGACAAGTGGAAGGACGGCCCCTTGGGCTATCTGGGCATGATGGAGACGGATTTCCCGAATCTCTTCATGATACTTGGCCCGAACGGCCCCTTCACAAACCTGCCGCCCAGCATCGAGACGCAGGTCGAATGGTTTTCGGACACCATCAAGATGATGGAGGCCAAGGGTCTGAAGAGCATCGAGCCGACCGAGGCTGCCCGCGACGAATGGGTCGCCCTGTGCCGCACGATTGCCGACATGACCCTGTTCCCGAAAGCTGACAGCTGGATCTTCGGTGCCAACATTCCTGGCAAGAAGAATGCCGTCATGTTCTACTTGGCGGGCCTCGGCAATTACCGCGCTGCGATCGACGCGGTTAAGGATGGTGGCTATGAGACCATGATCTTCGACCGCGAGAAGGCCTCAACCTGACGCGCTGGCCGGGGGGGAGATAGTGCCCTCCCGGCCACAGATTACTTCGACGAAAGCCGAAAAATTAAGGGAGAGAGTCTATGGGACGTGTATCTGGAAAAGTCGCCCTCGTGACGGGCGCTGCGATGGGGATGGGCAAGACCCACTCCGAACTTCTGGCGCGCGAGGGTGCGCATGTCTTTGTCACCGACCGCGACGTAGCGGCAGGCGAAGCGGTGGCCAAGGGCATCGTGGCGGCCGGGGGCAAAGCAGACTTCATCAAGCATGACGTGGCCAGCGAGGACGACTGGAACAACGCCATCGCGACGGTTCGGCAAAAGGCCGGGCGGCTGGACATTCTGGTGAACAACGCGGGTATCCTGATTCTGAAGCCGCTGCACGAAACCTCGCCCGAGGAATTCGACCGGACGATGAACATCAACGTGAAGGGTGTCTATCTGGGCATCCGCGCTGCGGTGCCGCTGATGAAGGAATCGGGCAAGGCCTCGATCATCAACATCTCGTCGATCTATGGCATCGTCGGGGCGGCCATGGCCGGGGCCTATATCACCTCCAAGGGCGCGGTGCGGCTGATGACCAAATCCTGCGCGGTCGATCTGATCCAGTTCGGCATCCGGGTGAACTCGGTCCATCCCGGTGTCATCGACACGCCAATGACCAAGGATCTGCTGCACGGCGATGCCGCGACCCGCAAGGCGATCATGGGGGCGACACTCTTCGACCGGCCCTGCCAGCCGGGCGAGGTATCGAACGCCGTTCTGTTCCTTGCCTCGGATGAGGCCTCGTTCGTGCACGGTGCGGAACTGGTGGTCGATGGTGGCTACACGGCCAACTGACCGTTCCGGGTCCACCGCGAAGGCGCAATCCTGAGAACCTGAGAACTGCCGGCAGCTTGCCTGTCGGCAGTCAACAATCGGGACAGTCGGAAAGCGCATTCCGCCTCGGAGAGTTGTGGCGCTACGGGCCACGTTGAGAGAATGGAAATCAATAGGGAGGAAATGATGATGTCGAAGCCAGGAAAGAATGTTCGGTATTCCGCAATCGTAGCGGCCGGGCTTGCTGCCCAGTGTCTAATGACGGGGACCGCCGCGTATGGGTGGGACGCGCAGCCGCGTGACTTCGTGCCCGCACCCGCGGGAACGCAGCTTGGATTGGCATATTATCTTGGCAGCACCTCAGACACTTTGGTTGACGGCAATGGCGACGAAGTGGCGGGGTCGAGCCTCGACACGAACGTGGGCCTTCTTCGCTATGTCTACTATTTCGACCTCGGGGGAATGCGTGCCGACGTGAACGTGCTGCAACCCTTCGGGGGGCTGGACAACATGAGCATCGGCGGAACCGCCGTTGGCACCAAGGACCTCTCCTTCGGGGACACGACTCTTGTCGGTACGATCTGGCCGCTGAACGATCCCGAAAACGGACGCTATTTCGCCATCGCCACCTATCTCACCATGCCGACCGGCGACTATTCTACCACTGAGCTTGGGTTGGGCTCCAACCGATGGTCCGTCGCCATTCAGCCAGGCTTCGTGTTCAATATTGCCCCCAAATGGTCGGTGGATCTTGTGGGCGACGTCACGGTCTACGGTGACAACGAGGATGGCCTTGGTGGAGCGAATGTCGAGAAGGATCCGAGCTATACCGCGCTCGGCTGGATCAACTACAATGCGAGCGACAGGACGACGCTTTCGCTTGGGGCCACGACAAGTTGGGGGGGTGCCGAAACGGTGGGAAGCATCAAGGGCGCGGACGTGGAATCCACCACCGTTCGGGTGGCCTGGTCCCAGATGCTCGACCCGACAACGCAGTTCCTGATGGAAGTCGGGCACGATGTGGACGCGCAGAATACGTTCGAGCGCGACGCAACGCTGACCCTCCGGCTCGCGAAGTTCTTCTGAACGGTGCGGGAGCGGTGGGTCGAAATATTCCTGGGAAAGGCGGAAAGCGTCGATCGTCCGGAAACGAGCGGTGCTTTCCGCCCCATTCCAGCAACTGCAAATCCAAAAGCTACATCATTGATGAGCTGTAAGGGAGGAAAACATCATGCATTGCCAATGTGTTCATGAATTCGGTCAACCCCTGCGTCCAGACGACAGGCCGGACATGACCCCTCGCGGAACGGAGGTCATCTTGTCCGTGACCGCCGCCGGCGTCTGTCACACCGACCTGCATATCCGCGAGGGGGGGTATGATCTTGGCCACGGCCGCAAGCTGGAATTCTCCAAGCGCGGGATCGCGTTGCCGCTGGTGATGGGGCATGAAACGGTCGGGGAAGTGGTCGCCGCTGGCCCGGATGTCGGCACGCTCGACAGGGGAAAGAAATATGTGGTCTATCCCTGGATCGGCTGTGGCACCTGCGCGATCTGTGCCTCGGGCCAGGAGCAATTGTGCATGAAACCGCAGTTTCTCGGCATGCATGTCGATGGCGGTTATGCCACGCAGATCCGGGTGCCGCATCCGAAATATCTTCATGAGATCGGAGATATCCCACCCGAAAACGCCGCACCGCTGGCCTGTTCGGGGCTTACGGCTTACGCCGCGCTCAAGAAGGTCGAGGGCACACTGAAGGACCATGCGCTTCTGGTGATCGGCGCTGGCGGCCTTGGGCTGATGTGCGCGCAACTGTTGCAGGCGCTGGGTGCCAAGGCGCCCGTCTTCGTCGACATCGACCCTGTCAAGCGGGCGTCCGCCCTTGCCGCGGGGGCCTGTGCGGCGGTCGATCCGCGCGCCGCGGATGCCGTGGCGCAGATTCATGCCGCCGCCGGCGAGGCGCCCCTTGCGGCGATCGACTTCGTCGGCGCCGAGGCGACGGCCGGGCTTGGCTTCGACGCTCTGGGCAAGGGCGGAACGTATGTCATCGTCGGGCTGTTCGGCGGGGCTGCCCCTTGGGCGCTTCCCCTGATCGCCGTGCGCGCGCTCACGATTCGCGGCAGCTATACGGGCTCCCCCGGAGAGTTCGCGGAACTGATGCAGCTTGCCCGCAATGGCGCGATCAAGCCGATTCCCACCACCTGTTACAAGCTCGACGAGGCTGAGGACGTGCTGAACAGCCTCGCCGGTGGCAAGATCGTCGGCAGGGCAATTCTGGCCGGTGTGTAAATGACTTGACTGAAGGCACCACGAAGGCGGGCGCCCGGGGGACCAACATGGAAACGACCTATCCTGATACTCAACTCCTGATCGACGGACGGTGGCGCGATGGCGCGCTGGGGCAGCGAACAGCCGTTTATGATCCGGCAACCGCAGAGGTGATTGGCCATTATGCGATGGCCGAACCTGCCGATCTGGAGGAGGCGGTGCAGGCCGCGGGCAGCGCCTTCGCGGCCTGGCGGGATGCCGGCGCCTATGCGCGCGGCAGCATCCTGCGTCAGGCGGCCGTGCTGCTGCGCGAGCGCGCCGATACCCTCGCGCCGTGCATGACGATGGAAATGGGCAAGCCCCTTGCCGAGGCGCGCGCCGAGGTGATGTCGTCCGCCGATCTGCTCGACTGGTTCGCCGGCGAAGGCCAGCGCGCCTATGGGCAGGTGATTCCGGCGCGTTCGCCGAACGTGACCCAGATGGTGCTCAAGCAGCCGGTGGGTCCGGTCGTGGCCTTCACGCCATGGAATTTCCCGATGTCGCAACTGGTGCGCAAACTTGGTGCCGCGCTGGCCGTCGGCTGCACCGTTGTCGCCAAGCCGCCCGAAGACACGCCGGCTTCGCCTGCGGCACTTGCACAAGCGCTTCTGGACGCCGGGCTTCCGCCGGGCGTTCTCAACATCGTTTACGGCGAACCGGCTGACATCGCGAACTATCTCATTCCACATCCGGTGATCCGCAAGGTGTCCTTCACCGGCTCGGTGCCTGTGGGCAAACAGCTTGCGGCCCTGGCCGGCAAACACATGAAGCGCATCACGATGGAACTGGGCGGCCACAATCCGGTCATCGTCTGCGAGGACGCGAATGTCGAGGCGGCGGTCGCGGCCGTTGCGGGTTTCAAGCTCCGCAATGCGGGGCAGGTCTGCATCTCGCCCACGCGCGTGCTGGTCCAGCGGGGCATCTACGACCGCTTCGCCGCGGCGCTGGCCGAGCATGTGAAAAAGGTGCGGACCGGATCGGGGCTCGAACCGGCCACGGCAATGGGCCCGCTGGTCAGCGAGCGCCGGGTCAAGGCCGTCGCCGGCCTTATCCAGGAGGCAGTGAGCGAGGGGGCGCAGGTGCTGGTCGAGGGCGATGCGGCACCGCGGGCCGGGTTCTTTCAAGCCCCGACCGTTCTCACCGATGTCAGTCTTTCATCGCGCATCCAGAACGAGGAACCCTTCGGGCCGGTCGCGATGCTGTCGCCCTTCGATACGATCGACGAGGCGATCGCTGAAGCGAACCGCCTTCCCTATGGCCTTGCAGCTTATGCGTTCACCTCGTCGATCCGCAATTCGCAAAGGTTTCAGACCGAGCTTGAAGTTGGCATGCTGGCAATCAACCACACCCTTCTGGGATTGCCGGAACTCCCGCTTGGTGGGGTCAAGGACTCCGGTTACGGGTCTGAGGGCGGCTCGGAAGCCATCAACTCATATCTGATTTCAAAGCTGGTGACGCAGGCCGCCGTCTAGGATGACCGCCCGTTGGCGCCGTCCGGCAACCTCCCGGCTGCCGGTCTGGCGCTCCTCGGTCGGGTGTCACCCTGCGCTGTCGCCATGAAAGCCGGCGGCGCGGCGGTTTTCGGGGGCCGCAGCTTCGGCAAGGATGGCGCGCGCCCGCTGGCGGACGGGTTCGTCCACCATGGTGCCGCCAAGTTGGACCGCGCCATCGCCGCTGGCCAGAACGCGTCTGGCCCAGTCGATCTGTTCGGCCGTAGGGGCAAAGGCGGCCAGCACGTGTTCGATCTGGCGGGGATGGATGCACAGCTTGCCGCCCATCCCCAGATCACGCGCGCGCCCCGCGTCGCGCGCCGTTTCGGTCGCGTCGTCCAGCAAGGTGGTCACCCCGTCGAGCGGCCCCGGCAGATCGCCAAGACGCGAGGCGAGCACCAGTTCGGAGCGTGCAGGCAGCAGCACCTCGGGGGTATGCGCGCAGCGAAGATCGGCGCAGAAGTCGACCGAACCGAAGGCAAGACGGATGACGCCCGGCACAACGGCAATCGCCCGGCATTGCGCAAGGCCGCGGGCGGTTTCGACAAGGGCGACCAAGGGTATGTCGGCCAACGCGGCCACGATGCGCCTGAGATCGTCGGGTGCCTCGGCCTTGGGAACCATGACGGCCGAGGGGCGAAGCGCCGCCGCCGCCGCAAGGTCGTCTGCATGCCAGGCTGTCCCGGCGGCATTGATGCGCAGGATCACCGGCAGGGTGGTGAAATCACGGCGCAGCATAGCGCGGGCGGCGGCCTTGGCGGTGGGGGCCACGGCATCCTCCAGATCGAGGATCACCGCATCCGCCCCCGAGGCCGCCGCTTTGCCGAAGCGTTCGGGCCGGTCGGCGGGCACGAACAGCGGGGCGCGGACAGTCGCCATACGGTCGGGGGCGATACGGTCAGGGGTCACCATTCCGCCCGCGCCTCCATCGCCACCGGCCCGCCCTCGGCCGCGGTCCAGAGCCGCAATCCGTCCCCCTCGTCCTGCGCATTCAGGGTGAAGCCGGCGGTGTCGAAGAGGGGGGAAAGGCCGCGAAAGCCGATCTGCGCGGGGCGCTTTCCGCGCAGCGCTTCGGCGAATTGCAGCAGGAGCGTGGCCTGCAGCGGCCCGTGCACGACCAGCCCCGGATAGCCCTCCTCCGCCCGGGCATAGGGGGCGTCGTAATGGATCCGGTGGCCGTTGAAGGTCAGCGCCGAGTAGCGGAACAGCAGCGTCGGGCTTGCGTCGATCGCCCGGCGATACCGGCCCTCTGGCGCGGCCTCGGCAGCGGGAGGCGCAGCAGAGGGGGGCGCAGCGGGACCGGCTGCGCGATAGATGATGTCCTGGCGTTCGGTAACGGCAAGCGCACCGTCGCTGTCGATGCGATGCTCGACCGTGACGAGGCACAGGGGGCCGCTGCGGCCTTGCTTGGCGGTCACATCGCGGACCACCGAGCGGCGGGTGACCATGTGACCGATCCGGATGTCTTCGTGAAAGCGGAAATGGCTGCCCGCCCACATGCGGCGCGGCAGGGGCACGGGCGGCAGGAAACCGCCCCGGGCCGGGTGGCCGTCGGGGCCGAGCGTCGAGGTCGGCGCGATGTCGGGGGCGAGGCAGAGGTGGATCAGGTCCGGGGCCGGTTCGCCTTCCGTCGCGGTTTCTGTGCGGTCGAAGGTGGCGTTGAACCGCGCGGCGATTGCGGTGGTCAGCCGCTCGGCCCGCGTCTCCTCGCGGCCGATCCATTGGCGCAGATGGACAAGGTCGAGCGCGATCATGTCATCATGCCTCGGCAAGGGGCTGAAGCGGCGGGACGGGGCCATAGCTGCGGTCCTCGCCCGAAAAGATGGGCGCGGGCGCAGGAATCTGCACCGGGCCGTTCGGCGTGGCGACGGTCACCCGGCGCAGATGCGGGTGGTGCGACAGCTTTTCCATGTCATTGACCGAGGCCAGCGCGATACCCGCAGCCAGAAGAGCCTCGATCGCGTCAGCCCCGTCGCGGCTGGCAAAAGCCCTGGCGACCGCGGCATCGGTCTCCGCGCGGTTGGCGACGCGGGCGACATTGGTGGCAAAGCGCGGGTCGGTGCCAAGCGCCGGATCCCCCAGAAATGCTTGGGCGAGGGCCCGCCATTCGCGGTCGCTCTGCACCGCGATCAGGATCGGCGCACCGTCGCGGGCGGTGAAGACGCCATAGGGGGCGATCGAGGGATGCGCCATGCCGATGCGCCGGGGGCTCTTTCCGCCTTCGTGATTCAGCAGCGGCACGGTCAACCAGTCGGCCATGACATCGAACATCGAGACCGAGATCGCAGCCCCTTTCCCGGTGACGCCGCGGCCGATCAGCGCTTCGAGGATGGCCGAATAGGCGGTCGCACCTGTCGCGATATCGACCAGCGATATGCCCACCCGCGCCGGTTCGGAAGGCCCGCCGGTGATCGAGCAGAGCCCCGACTCGGCCTGGATCAACAGGTCATAGGCCTTGCGGTCGGCCATTGGCCCGTCATTGCCATAGCCGGAAATCGAGCAGGTGATGAGCCGGGGAAAGTCCCGCGCCAGCCGCTCGGCCGGAAAGCCCAGCCGCGCCAGCGCGCCGCGCCTCAGGTTCTGGACCAGCACATCGGCGCCGCCGATCAGTCGCGCCAGCTCGGCCTTGCCCCGGTCCGAGCCGAGGTCCAGCGTCACCGAGGTCTTGCCGCGGTTCAGCCAGACGAAATAGCTCGACTGGCCCCTGGCCACATCGTCATAGCCGCGGGCGAAATCGCCCTCGGGCCGTTCGATCTTGATCACCTCTGCCCCGGCATCGGCCAGACGCGCCGTGGCAAAGGGCGCGGCCACGGCCTGTTCGATGGCGACGACCTTCACTCCCTGAAGCGGCAGGCCCATCAGAACGACCTCGGCATGCCGAGGATATGCTCGGCGACATAGCTGAGGATCAGGTTGGTCGAGATCGGGGCGACCTGATAGAGCCGGGTCTCGCGGAACTTGCGTTCCACATCATATTCGCAGGCAAAGCCGAAGCCGCCGTGGAACTGGATGCAGGCATTCGCGGCCTCCCAGCTGGCCTTTGCGGCCAGATACTTGGCCATGTTCGCCTGTGCCCCGCACTCAAGCCCCGCGTCATAGCGCCGGCAGGCCTCCCACCGCATCAGGTTCGCGGCCTCGACCTCGATGAAGGCCTCGGCGATCGGGAATTGCACGCCCTGGTTCTTGCCGATCGGCCGGCCGAAGACCTCGCGCTCCGAGACATATTTCGCGACCCGTTCGGTGAACCAGTAACCGTCGCCGATGCATTCGGCCGCGATCAGCGTCCGCTCGGCGTTCAGCCCGGTCAGGATGTACTTGAACCCCTTGCCCTCTTCGCCGATCAGGTTCTCGACCGGGATCTCCAGATTGTCGAAGAACAATTCGTTGGTCTCGTGGTTGACCATGTTCGGGATCGGGCGCACCGCCATGCCCGCGCCCATCGCCGCCTTGATGTCGACAAGGAAGATCGACAGGCCCTCGGATTTCTTCGCCACCTCGGCCAGCGGGGTGGTGCGGGCCAGCAAGATCATCAGATCCGAATGCTGCACCCGGCTGATCCAGACCTTTTGGCCATTGATCACATAACGGTCGCCCTTGCGGACGGCGGTGGTCTTGATCTTCGTGGTGTCGGTGCCCGTCGTCGGTTCGGTCACCCCCATCGACTGCAACCGCAATTCGCCAGCGGCGATCTTCGGCAGATAGAGGCGGCGCTGTTCCTCGGACCCATGCCGGACCAGGGTGTTCATGTTGTACATCTGGCCATGGCAGGCACCGGAATTGCCGCCCGAGCGGTTGATTTCCTCCATGATGACTGAGGCTCCTGCAAGCCCCAGCCCCGAACCGCCGTATTCCTCAGGGATCATGGCCGCCATCCACCCCGCCCGGGTCAGCGCCTCCACAAACTCTTCGGGATAGCCGCGCTCCTCGTCAATCCGGCGGTGATACGCATCGGGAAACTGCACGCAGAGTGCGCGCACCGCATCGCGGATGTCCTGGAATGACCCTTCGCTGGTCTCGATCACCTGTCTGCTCCTCTTTGTGGATGCCATGCAGTTAGCGGATGGGCGACACATCGCACAAATATATAATTGCGACTACAGCCATACCGAAATATGATGGATTGAACAAGAAGGAGGGCCGTCGGTGGATCTGCGACAGCTGCGCTACTTTCAGGCGATTGCCGAGACGGGGTCGATCTCGGCGGCGGCGCAGCGGCTGAACGTCGCCCAGCCCGCGTTGTCGCTGCATCTGCGCAACATGGAGGAGCATCTGGGCACCAAACTTCTGCTGCGCGGCGCGCGCGGGGTGAAGCTGACCGAAGCGGGAGAGATGCTGCTGGCACGGGCAAGGCGTCTTCTGATCGACATGTCGCGGCTGGAAGACGACATCCGCAACCTTGGGCGCGAGCCGCAAGGCGACGTGCGGCTGGGCTTGCCCGGCACGATCGGCGGAATCCTGTCACCGGATCTGGTGCTGGCGGCCAAGGCGCAGCTTCCCGGCGTAAGGCTGACCATCTCCGAGGCGATGAGCGGCTTCGTGCTGGATTGGCTGCGCGAGGGCCGCGTTGACCTGGCCGTGCTTTATCTGCCAGCCACCGATGCGCGTTTCCGATCAGAGCTCCTTCTGCAGGAAGAGTTGGTTCTGCTGGTCCCGCCCGGTCACGACATCTCGGCCGAGATCGAGGCCTCGGCGCTTTTGGACCTGCCGCTGATCCTGCCCGGACCGGCGCATGGGCTGCGCCAGCTTCTGGAAGGCTGGGCCCGCGCCAGAGGGATCAGGCTGGCCGTGAATATCGAACTGGATTCCTATCAGAACATCAAGGAGTTGGTCGAACGCGGGAAAGGCGTCTCGATCCTTCCTTTGCATGCGGTCGCGCGCGAAGCTGCGGCTGGCACATTGAAAGTCGTCCGCTGGCACGCCGCAGACTGCCTGCGCGAGGTGTATCTGGTGGGACCGCTGGCCGAAGCCTCAAGCCATGCTTGCGCGGCGGTAATGTCGCTACTGCGCGAGTTGATGCGCAAACAGGTGCAGGGCGAGCGCTGGACCGGAACGCGCTGGCTTGGCGCTTCGGTGTTTGATTCGACGGTTTGATAGTGTGATATTTTCTGTGGGTCCGAAAGGGACTGACGCGCCCCGGAGTTTGCCGGAGCCTGATGTCGGTTGGTTGCGCGGCCAAGGGTTCAGTTTCCAGAGCTGCGTAGAAGTTGGCCTCGGCCTGGCATGGATGATGTGACCGCCCCCTAACGGCACGGACGTATCGTTCATGCCGGACTACACCATTTTCTCATAGACGAAAGCCATTCTTTATGCGAAAATCAGTCTGATGGTTGATCCTGCGTTGCAATGGGAGGTTGCGATGCCGTGGGCTGCAGATCTTGGAACCGTGCAGGTTGCCCGGCCCCCCGCGCCAACCCTCCCGGAAGCGATGGAACTGCACGTGGAGGCATCTCCGGCTTCTGGCCGGCATGACTAGCAAATGGGGTATGCGCACGAGGCAGATGTGGTTCTGCCGTGCCAGCATCCTCATCCGAGGAGGGGAATGATGGACGATACAGCAAAAGCAACCGCCGGGCCGCAGGCGATTTACGAGAGGTTCCTGGCCGAGGGACGTTTCATGATCCAGCGCAGCCGCGAAACGGGCGAATACGTCTTCTATCCGAAGGTGATGGCACCTTCTGGCGCGGTCGATCTCGGCTGGGTCGAAGCCTCCGGCGGCGGCACGGTCTATGCCATCACGGTCAATCGCAAGCGCGAAGGCTCCTACAACGTGGCGCTCATCGACCTTGACGAGGGGCCGCGGATGATGGCCACGGTTGTCGGCGCCCTGACGCTGCCCATCGGTTCCCGCGTCAGGGCGCGGATCGAGGCGGGGGCAAATCCGCGCGTCGTCTTCGATCCGGAGGAGAAGTGACATGAGCCATTCCATTCGCGGGAAAACAGCGATCGTCGGCATGGGTGTGGCGGGCGTGGGTGAGGCGCCCGGCTACTCGGCCATTGAACTTCTGGGGCTTTCCGTCCATGCGGCGCTGGCGGATGCCGGCCTCAAACTCGGCGATATCGACGCGGTTTTCGCGGCGACCAGCAGCCACGCCTTTGCCTCGATGAGTGTCACCGAATATCTTGGCCTGAAGCCGAAATACTTCGACAGCACCAATGTCGGCGGCTCCAGCTTCGAGATGCATCTCTTGCAGGCATCTCTCGCGCTGGAGGCGGGACTCTGCGACGTGGCGCTGATCTGCTACGGTTCCAACCAGCGCACGGCAGGCGGCCGCCTCGTCTCCATGTCCGAACCGCAATGGCACGAGACGCCCTACGCGCCACGCCATCCGATCACGGCCTATGCGCTTGCCACCAGCCGGCACATGCACCAGTTCGGGACCACGCGGGACATGCTGGCCGATGTCGCGGTTTCCGCGCGCCAGTGGGCGAACCTCAACCCCGATGCCTTTGCGCGTGGCCCCTTGACCCGCGACGACGTATTGTCGAAGCGCATGGTCAGCGATCCCCTGACTGCCGGCGACTGCTGTCTGGTGACCGATGGCGCCGCCGCCTGCATTCTCGTCCGGGCGGACAGGGCCAGGGACTTCCCCCAAAAGCCCGTCTATTTCCTCGGCGCGGCCGGCGCGAACTGGCATCGGTCCATTCAGGCCATGCCCGACCTTACCGTGACCGCCGCCAGTGAAAGCGGGCCGCGCGCCTTCGAAATGGCGGGTCTGACCCGCGGCGAGGTCGATCTCGTCATGCTCTATGACGCCTTCACGATCAACACCATCCTCTTCCTGGAGGATCTCGGCTTTTGCCCGAAGGGCGAAGGCGGCCGCTTCGTTCAGGACGGGCGCATCGCACCGGGGGGGGAACTGGCGGTCAACACCAACGGCGGCGGCCTGTCCTGCGTGCATCCGGGAATGTATGGCATGTTCCTGATTGCCGAAGGCGTGGCCCAGATCAGGGGGGAAGCCGGCGAGCGCCAGTTGAAGACGGCGGATGTCGCACTCCTGCATGGCAATGGTGGCACACTGTCAAGCCAGGTTACGGCCTTTCTCGGTTCGGAGGCCGTGCTGTGACCATGACCGCAAAGCCCCGCACCCATGATTTCGCATCCCTTGGCGCGCTGCTGGCGCCGCGGTCCGTCGCGATCATCGGCGCATCCGCGGATCCTGCGCGTATCGGCGGACGCCCGATAGCGGCCATGCTGAGCGGCGGTTACAAGGGGCGCATCCTGCCGGTCAATCCCGGCCGTGACGAGGTCCAGGGGCTGCCCTGCTATGCCTCGGTCGCCGATCTGCCCGAGACGCCAGAGGCCGGCATCATCGCGGTCGCGGCGAAGCAGACGCCCGAGATCGTCAGGGCGCTTGGCGAAAAGGGGTGCCGCTCGGTCACGCTGTTTTCCGCGGGCTTTGCCGAAACGGGTGCGGAAGGCGAGAAAATCCAGGCCGAAGTGCTGGCCATTGCACGTGGCTACGGCATGCGCGTGCTCGGTCCCAACACGCTGGGGGTCTACAATGTCGCCGTGGGGTATTACGGCACCTTCTCCTCGTTTCTGGAAATGGCATTCCCCCTGCCGGGCAATGTCGGCATCGCCAGCCAGTCGGGCGCTTACGGAACGCATCTTGCGGCCGTGGCGCGGATGCGCGGCCTTGGGACCTCGGTTCTGGTTACCACCGGCAACGAGGCGGATGTGACGGTCGCCGACGCCATCGGCTGGATGGCCGGCAGCGATGCGGTGGACGTGATCTGCGCCTATCAGGAGGGTTTTCGTGACGCGGACCGCATGATCGCCGCCCTTGATGCGGCGCGTGCAGCCGGCAAGCCGGTCTTCATGCTGAAATCCGGACGCAGCTCCATCGGTGCTTCGGCGGCCGCCTCGCATACGGCCTCGCTCACCGGGGACGATGCTGTGGCCGAGGCGGTTCTTGCCGAGCATGGCGTCATCCGGGTGCGCGATACCGAACAGATGCTTGATTTCGCCTACGCGGCGCGGCAGCGGATTTATCCCGTCCACAACAGTCTCGGCGTAATCACCATCAGCGGCGGCGCGGGGATTGTCGCCAGCGATGAGGCGGAACTGTTGGGCTTGCCGATGCCGGCCATGCCGGCCGAGGCGCAGGTCCGCTTGAAACAGCTTCTGCCCTATGGCGCTCCGGCCAATCCGCTTGACTGCACGGCCCAGGCGCTGAACGACATGTCGTTGTTCGAGGAGTTCACCCGCGCGGCGATCAGGGATGGCGGATACCAGTCGATCCTGTGTTTCATGACCTATGTGGCTGGAAGCGCGACGCTCGCGCCGAAGCTGCGCGAAACCTTGCACAAGATCCGGACCGAGTTTCCCGAGCGGCTGCTGGCGCTGTGCATCATCGCGGATGATGCCGTCACGCGCGCCTACGAGGAGGCTGGTTTCCTTGTATTTTCCGATCCAAGCCGGGCCGTGCGGGCCATTGCGGCGATGGGACGGGTGGGCGAAATGATGGCGCGAAAGCCGAAGGGTCTGCCGGATCTGCCGGATGTTCACCTGCCAGCCGTCAGCCCCGACGAATACGCGGCAAAGGTGCTTCTTGCGAAAGCAGGCATCGCGGCTGCCCCCGAACGGATCGTACACTCGGCGGAAAGCGCCGCCGCCGCCGGGACCGAACTCGGTTTCCCTGTCGTGATGAAGATTGTCTCTCCCGACATCGTTCACAAGTCCGATATCGGCGGTGTCAGGCTGAACCTGGCCGATGCCGAGTCCGCCCGCGTTGCCTATCAAGAAATTCTCGACACCGTCGGCAGGGCTGCTCCCGCGGCGCGCATTGCCGGTATCCTGGTGGCCCGACAACTTTCGGGGGGCGTCGAATGCCTGATGGGCATTAGCCGCGACCCCGTCTTCGGCCCTGTCGCCGTCTTCGGTCTGGGCGGGATCTTTGTCGAGATTCTCAACGACGTGGCGATCCGCCCCTGCCCCTTCGACGAGGCGTCGGCGCGGGAGATGATCCTGTCGATCAAGGCTGCGGCAATCCTGACTGGGGCACGCGGCCGCGCGCCCGTTGATATAGATGGGCTTGCCTCCATGTTGTCACGGCTTTCCGCATTTGCCACCGCTGCGGGCCCTCGCCTGCGCGCGATTGATCTCAATCCGGTGCTCGCGCTGCCCGACGGGGCCTTCGCGCTCGACGCGGTGATCGAGTGCGATGAGGAGGATTTGCCATGATCGACTACGAAAAGATCAGGGCCTACCACATTCCCGAGGTCCGCCAGAGCTACGGTCCGCGCGAGTGCGCATTCTATGCGTTATCTATCGGCGTCGGACAGGACCCGATGGACCGGGGTGATCTGGGGTTCGTCGGCGCAGGCGCGCTGACCCCCTTTCCGACCCTGCCCCTAGTGCTCGGGCATCCTGGGTTCTGGCTTGCCAACCCCGATACCGGGGTCGATGCGCTGCGCCTCGTCCATGGTGAGCAAGGCATTACGCTGCATGCCCCGTTGCCGCCTGAAGGTGTGGTGATCGGCAAGACCCGCGTGACCGGCATCATCGACAAGGGCGCCGGGCGCGGCGCGCTGCTCTATACCGAAAAGGAATTGCGCGACGCGGAGGATGGCAGGCTCTACGCGACGACCCGTTCCACCACCTTCCTGCGCGGGGACGGAGGCTTCGGGGGGCCGACCGGTCCGGTGAAGCAGACCCATGTGCTGCCCGAAACCGAGCCCGCATATGTCCGCAAGATGCAGACGCGGCCCGAACAGGCGCTCTGGTATCGCTGGAATGGCGACAACAATCCCTTGCACCTTGATCCTGATGTTGCCGCCAGGGCGGGATTCGAGCGGCCCATCCTGCACGGGCTGTGCACCCTGGGCATCGCCGCGCATGCTCTGGTGAAGACGCTTTGCGCAGGCGATCCGACGCGGCTCAAGGGGCTTGATGTTCGTTTCAGTTCGACGGTCCTGCCGGGAGAGACCCTGCTTACGGAAATCTGGCCGGACGGCTCATTCCGCATGCGCGTGACAGAGCGCGATGTGGTGGTGCTCGCAAACGGTCTCGCCCAATTCGAATGAGGAGGAAACGGCGATGGATGTAGTAAACGCGACGGGCGAGGACAGGCTTGAGGGGCTGCGCATGCTGGTCGGAAGCGCCGCAGGCGTTGCTGCGCGCGATGGCGATCTCAAGGCTGTTCGACAGCTGCGCTTTGGCAGGCCGGGGCTGGACCGAGGCCGCTGGAGCGAGATCTCCGCGATGGGTTGGCTTGGACTTCGGCTGCCGGAAGCGGCGGGCGGGGCCGGTCTCGGCATGGCCGAATATGCGGCGCTCACCGGCGAGGTCGGCGCGGCGTTGCTGCCCGAACCGTTCATCGAGGCCCAGCTTGCGCTTGATCTCATGGGCAAGGACGCACCTGCCGAAGCGTTGAGCGGTGACAGGCTCATCTTGCCGGCCTGGCTTGATGCCCCCGATGGCCTCACGATCGCCGGAGACATCACCGAGGCCGAGGGGCGGATCTCGGGAAGACGGCGTTTCGTGCCCATGGCCGCCGCCGCCGATGCGTTTCTTGTCGTTTCGAGTGAAGCCTGCTGGTTGATCGACGCGAAAGCCGCGGGCCTGTCGCTTGAAATTGAAGACACCGTCGATGGCGGTCACACGGCGACCCTGATCCTCGATGGGGTCGAGGCGGACCGGTTGTCCGCGCCCGATGCGAAGGCCCTTGAAGCGGCGGCCCTAGCCACGGCGTCGGCCTTGCTTGGGATCATGGAGCGCGCCTTTGCCATCACGCTTGACTACCTCAAGACACGCGTCCAGTTCGGCCAACCTATCGGCCATTTCCAGGCACTGCAGCACAGGGCTGTGGATATGGAAATCGAGATTGGCCTGACGCGGGCGGTGCTGCACGATGCCATCGAGGCCTTCGATGCGGGCGACGACTGCCGTCGTATCACCTCCAGAGCGAAGGCGCGGGCGGCCGATGCCGCCATGCTGGTCACCAGAGAGGCGGTGCAGTTGCACGGTGCCATCGGTTACACCGACGAGGCCGATATCGGGTTGTTCCTGCGCCGCGCCATGGTGCTGGCGCCGCGCTACGGCAGTGCCGGCTTCCATCGCCAACGCTACGGCAGCCTGACGGAGGGGCGGCCATGAGCGGGATCACAGCGGCTTTTTTCGGAAGCGCACCCGCTTCCAGGGGAGAACGAAATGACAGCCACCGCTAGCCTGACGGCACCTCAGCCGCATGCGGATCTGAACCTGCTTTCGGATACCGACTTTCGCGCTGCGGTGCGTGGTTGGATCGCTACCAACTATCCGCAGGACCTGCGCAGTCCTCCCAAGCGGTTGCACGCTGCAGAAGCCATGCCATGGTACAAGATACTGTCGCAGCAGGGCTGGCTGGCACCCGGCTGGCCGCGCGAATATGGCGGGATGGGACTGACGCCCTCGAAGCTGCTGATCCTGATCGAGGAAATGGAGCGCTATGGTTGTGCGAGACTGCCCGATACCGGAGTGACCATGGTCGGTCCTCTCCTGATCGCGCATGGAACCGATGCGCAGCGCGCCTACCATCTGCCGAAGATCCTCTCGGGCGAAGTCATCTGGTGTCAAGGCTACAGCGAACCCAATGCCGGCTCCGACCTGGCGGCGCTGCGGACCTCTGCCGTGCGCGAAGGCGATCAGTGGGTGATCAATGGCCAGAAGGTCTGGACGACGCTGGGCATGGACGCACAATGGATTTTCGTGCTTGCCCGCACGAATCCTCAGGCCGCCAAGCAAAAGGGCATAAGCTTCTTCCTGGTGCCGATGGATACGCCCGGCGTGACGGTCCGTTCGATCATCAACATCGACCTGCATGACGAATTTGCCGAGGTCTTCTTCGATGATGTCCGCATTCCCGCCGACGCGATTGTCGGCGCGGTGAACGAGGGTTGGACCATCGCCAAGAACCTCCTTGGCTTCGAACGCCTGTTCCTGGGCTCGCCAAAGCAATCGGAAGGCGCGCTCGACCATCTTGAGCGGCTTTGCGACCATCTGGGAAAGAGGGGCGACTATGCATCGCTCCTCAACGGATTGCGCATGGAGCTCGAGGACCACAAGTCCTTCTACACGACCTTCGCAGACAAGGTGCGACGTGGCGATACGCTGGGTCCCGACGTTTCCATGCTGAAGATCAACCAATCCGCGCTCTACCAGAAGATCGCAGACCGCATCATGGACGTTGCCGGGGAACTGGGAACGCTTGCCGGGCAAGTGCCCGACGCGCCGACGCTCTATCCGGGCAGCGTCTTCCTTCAGGCGCGTCCGACATCGATCTATGGCGGGTCATCCGAAATTCAACGCAACATTGTTGCCAGGCAAGTGCTCGGTCTCGGCCGATAAAGCGCCTATTCAAGGAGGAAGTACGAAATGACAGTGGGTTTGGGGCTTGAGGGCAAGGTTGCGGTCGTCACCGGGGCGGGCGGCGGGATCGGGCGCGGCATCGCGCTGGAATTCGCCAAGGCGGGTGCCCGCGTGGTAATCAACGATATTGGCGTCTCACTGGGAGGAAGCGGCGAGCGTTCCAGCGCACCCGCCGAGGAAACCCGTGCGATGATCGAGCAGATCGGCGGGCAGGCGATCATCTCGAGCGAAAGCGTGTCTGAATGGAATGCCGCGCGCCGCACCATCGAGATGGCGATGGACAGTTTTGGACAGGTGGATGTGGTGGTCAACAATGCCGGCATCCTTCGGGACGTCATCTTCCACAAGATGGACCCGTCCGATTGGGAAGCGGTGATCAACGTCCACCTGAACGGCAGCTTCTACATGAGCCGTGCGGCGGCCGAGCCGTTCCGGGCCCAGGGCAGCGGCGCGTTCGTGCATATGACCAGCACCTCGGGGCTGATCGGCAATTTCGGCCAGGCGAATTACTCCGCAGCCAAGCTCGGCATCGTCGGCCTTTCGAAATCAATCGCCCTGGACATGAGCCGGTTCGGCGTGCGCTCGAACTGCGTCGCGCCCTTCGCCTGGAGCCGGATGACCAGCTCCATCCCGGCAACGACACCGGAAGAGCAGGCGCGTGTCGAGCGCATGAAGCGCATGACACCGGAAACCAACGCGCCGCTCGTCGTCTTCCTGGCGTCGGCGGCGGCGGCGGCGGCGGGTGTTACCGGGCAGGTTTTCGCGGCGCGCCTCAACGAGCTGTTCCTGTTCAACGCCATGCGACCGATCCGCAGCGTCCAGTCGGGAGATGGCTGGACGCCGGCCCTGATTGCAGAACGCGCCCTACCAGCCTTCCAGGCGGGTTTCACCCCGCTGGAGCGTTCGGGCGACGTCTTCTCTTGGGATCCGATCTGAGGTGCCAGGGGGAAACAACCAGCGGGCTTTTCCCGGATCTTGTTGAAGTGACGGCCCCGAAGACAGGTGACACGTGAGCTTATCAAGCAGGATACTTTCATCGACGCCGGCAACATCGGTCCGGCAGACTATTTTTCGATGATAGAGCGAGACCAGAGCATTCGCGGGGGCAGCTATGGCGGCGATCTGCTCGTCGATCATTGCGCCGGATCGCCGCTGCGGATGTTCTTTCCGGTCAGCGTTGTTCGCAAACTGATCGCCGAGGATTTCGACGATAGCGGAACGGATCAGCGACAAGCCTGACACCTGATCGGCGGTGTGCAATTCCGGGGCGGCGTCTGCCAGTCTCCGGCCAAGGCGGAGTAAGCCGATCGCAGGGGGTCGTGAAGACGTCGCAGCGAAGGAGGGCAAGGAGCCGGACAGCCAACCAACTGGCTACGAATGAAAAGCCGACCCATTACGCCATCTAGGCATCCGTCACGCGCGGGTCCTCGTGGGTGCCGTAAAGATTGGCGGAAACGCGGTTCGTCGTATCCCGCAGTTCGCGGGCCAATGCGTCGAGTTCCGTCTTCGTCATCTGGCCCATGATGGCAATGCCGCTGATACCGAAGCGCGCCCGGCCCTCGTGATCAACGATGACGGCGGCCGCAATGTCGAGCCCCTGGAAGAGGTTCCCGTGGTCGAAGGCGTAACCCGTCAACTGGGCACGCTCCACGTCTGCGGCATACTCCTCGAAAGTCGGTGCGTTCTGCCAGCGTAGCGAGTTGAACCGGCGTTGCAGTTCCGATTTCGGCAGTCGGCGGGTCGCCGCGATGCAGCGGCCCACTGCGCCGGCAAGAGCCGGGAGGCGCGATCCGAGCGCCATGTCGACACGGACCGTCTTGCCTTCCACGACGCGATCCACAAGCACGATGCGGTCATGGGGCGTGACTTTCCACAGGCCGATTAACGCCCGGTGCCCGACCGAAAGCTGCTCCAGGACAGGGTGCAGCAGATCGATCTGGTTGGTGCCAAGCAGGGGAATGGAGAATTCGAGAAGGCCGAGTCCGGGTCTATATTCCTTAGTCGCCGGATTCATCGAAATCAGACCCTCATTCGCCAAGGTGCGCAGGATGTTGAACGTGGTCGAAACGTTGATGCCGGTTTCACGTGCAATTCGGGCGACACCCGACGCCGCGTGGTCATGGGACAGGAAACGCAAGATGGAAATGGCATTCTCGACTGCGCCGACAAACTTCTGAGCGCCGCGCGTCGTCTCGTTTGCCTTTTCCTCGCCGACGATCCCTTGCACCTCTTTCATGCCTCACTCCATTCGGCTTTTCAGCCTATCATAGAATGGCCAGGACGAATTCGAAAGTACGTTGTTCGCCTTGAACAATTCCCATACAGCCAAGTGGCGATAGCAGCTTATCGAGCCGGCCGCGCGAAGCCCATAGCCCCGAGGCCCACGAAGCCTATGGCTTGTGGCATCTGGGAAGTCCTTCGGGATTGGAATGGTCGGGACGCGCGGCAGCGACACATATCAGGCGACGTCGCCCGTATGCATTTCGAGTTTCGCGGCCAGTTTGTCCGCAACCTCGACCAACGGCGCGAGAAACTGATCGCGCGCCTCATCAGGTGTCATGGCGCGGCGCAGATACATGATGTTCATGGAGCCGAACACCTGCGCGTGCGTCCGGATCGGGACGCCGATGCTGAAAAACTGCGACTCGTAGTTTTCGCGCGAATAGCCATCGTCCATCGTGGCATAGCCCCGCGCCCGCACGGTTTCGAGCAGCGCTTCCAATGCATCCGGGGCGCGCGCGAGGGCGAATTCCGGTGCGGGATTCTTCTGCGCGCGCTCCAGGAAAGCTTGCCGTTCCTCTTCCGGGCAGAAGGCGAGATAGGACCGCCCGAGGCTGGTGTAAAGCATCGGTGCCCGATATCCGGGCTTGCGGAAAAAGCGCATCGGCTCGGTTTCCCGAGATGTCTCGACGACCAGCATTGCGTCCTCGTCGAAGATCGACACATCCGAAGGCCAACCAATGAATTGCCGGAACTGCGCCAGATCCTCTGACACAATTGACCCGATGGCCTGATGCCGGTTGTAGCCCGCGCTGAGTTGCAGGGTCTTACCGGTGACGCGGTAGGTCCGGTTGTCGCTGTCGCGCACAATATATCCGGCATGGGCCAGCGTGGTCAGCATTCGCACGATCGTTGCCTTGTCCAGCGTTGTCAGGCGGTGAATTTCACCGACAGTGGCCTTTCCGGCTGTCTTGCTGATCGCAGCCAGAACGTCTAGCACCCTCAGTGCCGCAATCACCGGTTGATAGGCCATATCAGTTACCCCCTAACATTGTCATTTCCCCAACCGGCGCTTCCACCGGTCGAGAATGAAGTGGATGTGTTAGCAAAAAATTCCCCCGTCCGCAGCCTCACCTAGCAGTCTTTGTGATCGGCGAACAGCCTGTCGAACCGGGTTGCATTTTGCATCAGGAGCGCTAAAGTTTAAATGAAATAGTGTTTCAGCTGGTGAAATCATTCGAATCAGGAGAGACCATGTCCAGAACTGCATTTGTCGGCCTTGGTGCCGTAGGCGGCGCGATGGCGTCTGGCGTCGCGCGGAAGCTTCTTGCGATCGCCGCTTATGACATCGCGCTGGCGGCGCTTGCCCGCGTGGGCTCAGTCTTCGTGTCGGCCTTCGGGCCAGTCTTCGTGTCGGCATCGAGCGGGTGGGTCTGAGCCATGGCCGAGGGTGATGCAATGGACAATTCGACATACTCCATGGTCCTTGAGACATCGGAGAAGCTTTTCGCCGGCTGCGGGGGCGACGGTTTCGACCCGGCGCTCTGGTCGGCTGCCGAAGAGGCGGGCTTTCCGCTTGCCTTGCTGCGCGAAGAGAACGGTGGATTCGGTTTCTCTGCCCGCGAAGCCTTTGCCCCCGTGCGGGTGGCGGCGGCCCGTGCCGTCGCCCTGCCGCTGGGCGAAACGCTGCTGGCCAACTGGGTGCTGTCGCAGGCCGGGCTGGGATCGCTCGACGGGCCTCTGGCGCTGGCTTGGGCCGGCGTGGAGGCGGTGCCATTCGGGCGTCATCTGCGCGCGGTCGTCCGCCTGTCCGAACTGGATGGCGGTGTCGGGCTGTCGCTGATCCATACCACCGCCGATCTTTGGAACCCGGGCACCAACCATGCGGGCGAAGCGCGTGATAGTCTGATCGTTCAGGAACCGACCGCGCCGCAGGCTCGTATCGCAATGTCCCCCGTGGCCTTGCGCGCGCTCATGTCAACCTTGCGCACCGTGCAGATGGCCGGCGCAATCGAGGCGGTTGCCGATATGTGCCTGCGCTATTGCAATGAGCGTGAACAATTCGGGCGCGCACTGGGAAAGTTTCAGGTCATCCAACACCAATTGGCCATTCTTGCGACCCAAAGTTGTGCCGCCACCGTTGCCGCCGACATGGCGCTGGCAGCTTTTGAGGCGCTCATGACACAAGGGGAAGAGGTTTTCGTTCTGACTGCGGCGGCGGCAAAGCTGCGCACGGCAGAGGCCGCGACGGCAGCCGCGTCAATCGCGCATCAGGTTCATGGGGCGATCGGCTTTAGCGAGGAATATTCCCTGCATCTGCTGACCCGCCGTCTGTGGGCGTGGCGCGACGAGGACGGATCTGAATCGCAATGGGCCGAATATCTGGCGAACTGGGCGCAAAACCAACCCGAGCGGGGTCTGTGGCCAGCACTGACCGCCTGCGACTTGGCAAAGGTGGCATGATGGCACTTCCGACATTTCCGCTTGAAACGACAACTCCGGCGCAGGCGGCGCTGAGGGATGATGTCCGCGCCTTTCTGGCCGAGGCGCTTTTGGATCTGCCAGCCCGCGAACGGGCACGATCCTGGACCGGGTTCGACGCAGATTTCAGCAAGAAACTGGGCGAACGTGGCTGGCTGGGCATGACCCTGCCGAAAGCATACGGCGGCCATGACCGCAGTGCCGTGGACCGGCATATCGTCGTCGAAGAACTGCTCGCGGCGGGGGCGCCCGTCGCGGCCCACTGGATCGCGGATCGCCAAAGCGCGCCCCTGATCCTGCGCCATGCCACCGAGGAACAGCGCCGGACCATCCTGCCGCGCATCGCTGCGGGAACCTGTTTCTTCGGCATAGGCATGAGCGAGGCGGGCAGCGGATCGGATCTGGCTGCCGCGCGGACACGGGCCGAAAAGACGGCTGATGGCTATGTCCTGAACGGAACCAAGCTGTGGACGACTTACGCGCACAAGGCGCATTACATGATCGTCTTTTGCCGCACGAGCCAGGCCGAAACCCGATACGGCGGCTTTAGTCAGGTTCTCGTGGACATGAGCCTTCCGGGGATTTCCGTCAGCCCGGTTCTGGACATCAGCGGTGAGCACCACTTCAACGAAGTGTCGTTTGACAATGTCGCGCTGCCCCCCGACGCCCTCTTGGGCAAGGAAGGCGACGGCTGGGCGCAAGTCATGTCGGAACTGGCGTTCGAGCGCAGCGGTCCGGACCGGTTCCTTTCATCCTTCGTGTTGGTGGATGAGCTGCTGCGCTGCGTCAGACGCATCCCTGGATCGGCAGAAACCGCCGATCTGGGTCGCATGGTCGCCCGGCTGATGGTGCTGCGGCAGATGTCGCTGTCGGTCGCCGGGCGTCTGGCGCGGGGCGAACAGCCGGTTCTGGCGGCTGCAATCGTCAAGGATCTCGGTGCGTTGTTCGAACAGGACGTGCCGGAAATCGCGCGGCGCGTTCTGCGCGAAGATGCGTCTGACCCCGAATATGCGGCGGTGTTTCGGCGCATCCTGCTCGCCGCCCCCAGTTTTTCGCTACGGGGAGGAACCCGCGAAATCCTGCGTGGAATCATTGCCCGTGGCCTCGGGCTACGCTGAAGAAAAGGGAAGAGAACATGACACTTGTAACGACAAAGCGTGACGCGGCGGGCATTGTGACCATGACGCTCAACGCGCCGGCAACCCGCAACGCCATTTCGGAATTACCGATGATCGAGGCGATTCTTGCCGCGCTGACCGAAGTGCAGGCTGATCCGGAGGCCCGGGTGATTGTGCTGACGGGGGCGGGGCCCGTCTTTTCCTCGGGCGGGAACATCAAGTCGATGTCGCCGGGGCAAGGGCTGGTGGACAAGGTTCCGGCGATCACGCGGCGCAACTACCGGGCCGGGATTCAACGGCTGCCGCTTGCCTTCGAGGATTGCGACCTGCCCATCGTCGCCGCGGTCAATGGCCCCGCAGTCGGTGCCGGTTGTGATCTGACATTGATGTGCGACCTGCGCATCGCCGGCGCGTCTGCGACGTTCGCCGAAAGTTTTGTCCGCATCGGCATCGTGCCGGGCGATGGCGGCGCGTGGCTGCTGCCGCGCGTTGTGGGCTTTGCGCGCGCCTCGGAAATGGCGCTGACCGGCGACACGATTGATGCGCAAACCGCGCTGAGCTATGGGCTGGTCAGCCGCGTGGTTCCGGACGACGCGCTGATGACCGAGGCGCGCGCCATTGCCGGACGCATTGCCGCCAATCCGCCTCACGCCGTGCGCATGACCCGCCGGCTGCTGCGTCAGGCCTATAACCGTGATCTGTCCGTCACGCTGGAGCTGTCATCGGCCATGCAGGCCCTTGCACATGAAACAGATGACTACACCAGGGCGCTTGCGGCCATGCGCGCGCGCATCGAGAAATCCAGATCATGACCGGCGCGCTTGACGGGATCCGGGTGCTCGATCTTTCTCGGGTTCTGGCGGGACCCTGGGCCACGCAGATTCTGGGCGATCTGGGGGCCGAGGTGATCAAGGTCGAACGACCCGGCGCGGGCGATGACACGCGCGCCTGGGGGCCGCCTTCGGCCGAGCTGGGCGGAGAGCAGTTTTCGGCCTATTACCTGACCTGCAACCGCAACAAGCAGTCAATCGCCATTGACATGGCCCTGCCCGAGGGGTCGGCGCTCATCAGGCGCATGGCCCGCGAGGCGGATATCCTGGTCGAGAATTTCAAGACCGGCGATCTGGCGCGTTACGGGCTGGACTATGACAGCTTGCGCGCGATCAATCCGCGGCTGATCTATTGTTCCGTTACAGGGTTCGGCCAGACCGGACCCTATGCCGGGCGCGGCGGCTATGATTTTCTGGTGCAGGGCATGGGCGGACTGATGAGCGTCACCGGCAAATCTGCCGACGACCCGGTGAAGGTCGGCTTGCCGGTCATAGATATCTTTACCGGCCTCTACGCCACCATCGCCATTCAGGCCGCCCTGCACCACCGCGAACGCTCCGGTGAAGGGCAGTACATCGATTGCGCCCTGCTGGATACATCTGTCGCCATTCTGGCCAATCAGGGGATGAACTGGCTTATCGGTGGCGTGACACCTCGCCCCATGGGCAATTCACATCCCAATGTCGTGCCCTACCGCGCCTTTGCGACGGCTGACGGGCATGTCATCGTTGCCGTGGGCAACGACAAACAGTTTGTTGCGCTGTGCCGGGTGCTGGGCCGGGCCGACCTGGCTGGACACCCCGACTATCTGACCAATGAACTGCGCAATCGCAACCGCGCGACGCTGGAGCCGGAACTTGAACGCGAGATCTCCGGCTGGAACAGCCCTGACCTTCTTGCCGCGATGGAGGCTGCCCGAGTGCCGGGCGGACCGATCAACCGCATCCCGGAGGTTTTTGCCGACCCGCAGGTGCAGGCGCGCGGCATGGTCGTGCCCGTCGCCACCCCTGCCGGACAGGACACGCCACAGGTCCGGTTTCCACCGATCATGACCGCCTCGCCTGCCACGATCCGGCGCGCACCACCGGCGCTTGGGGCTGATGGTTCGGCGATATTGCGTGGTCTGGGGCTCGACGACACTGAAATCCAGCGGCTTTCCGCGACGGGAGCAATCTCTTTGCCAGAGCCAAATCAAGGGAGGAAATGACAATGACTCACCCCACCTTCATCCTGAACGGAGAGGCCCGGGACACGGGAACCCTGGGAACGTTACCGTTGATGGACCCGGCGACCGAAACCGAAATCGCCCAAATCCCCAAAGCGGGCCGGGCCGAGGCGATCGAGGCGGCGCGACTTGCCGCCGAGGGCTTTGCCGAGTGGTCCGCCGTTTCACCCTTTGAACGAGGCAAGATCCTGCGCGCTGCCGCAGCGATCATGCGGGAACAGGCGGACGCCGCCGCCGCCGACATGACCCGTGAGCAGGGCAAGCCCCTGGCGCAGGCGCGGGGCGAATGGATGATTTCCGCCGACACTCTGGATTGGTGCGCCGAAGAGGGTCGCCGCACCTATGGCCGCCTTGTCCCGTCGCGGACGGAAAACATGACATGGGCCGTGCATCAACGGCCCGTCGGGCCGGTCGCGGCCTTTACACCCTGGAACTTCCCCGCCTTCACGGTGATGCAGAAACTTGCGCCGGCGCTGGCGGCGGGCTGTTCCGTGGTCCTGAAGCCGGCGGAGGAAACGCCGATGACGGCCTGGCGCATCTGCCGGGCGCTGCTTGACGCGGGATTGCCGCCCAAGGCCATCGGGTTGATCTGGGGCGATCCGGCGGAAATTTCCGACACGCTGATCAAGGCGCCGGAGATCCGCAAGATTTCCCTGACCGGGTCCATCCGCGTCGGGCGTCTGCTCGCCAGCGCCGCCGGCCATGAACTCAAGAAAGTCACCATGGAACTGGGCGGCCACGCACCGGTGATCGTTGCCCGCGATGCCGATCTGTCCCAGTTGGTTCCGCTGGCGGCAGAGTGGAAGTTCCGAAATGCGGGGCAGGTCTGCGTTTCGCCAACGCGGTTTCTGGTCGAGGCCCCTCTCTATGACGACTTCGTTTCAGGTATGGCCGAAGCGGCTGGGAAAATCACTGTCGGCAACGGGGCAGACCCGAAGACAGCCATGGGGCCGCTGACAACCCCAGCGCAGATGACCAAAGTGCAAGAGCTGTACGATGACGCCGTGTCCAAGGGCGCTCGCGTCGCTGCGGGCGGTGCACGGATCGGAAATCAGGGCTGGTTCTTTGCCCCCACCGTACTGGCGGACATGACGGCCGACATGCGCGCCATGAACGAAGAGCCCTTCGGCCCGCTGGCTCTGGTGGCAAAGGTTGAAGATATTGACGCCGCGCTGGCAGAAGCGAATCGGATGCCGGTCGGACTCGCGTCCTATGCCTTCACCGGAGATTCGCTAACGCGGCATCGCATCGTTTCCGGCATCAAGGCCGGGATGCTGGGCGTCAATCATTTCGCCCTGGCGATGCCCGAGACACCTTTCGGTGGTGTGCTTGACAGCGGAATGGGGTCGGAAGGGGGGATGGAAGGCATAGGCGCTTACCTGACACCGTTCCTGGTCACCGCACGGGAATCATGATGCAACCCTGAGAAGGTTTCGAAAGTCTTCGGAAATCAATGTCAAAAGGCCCGCCCCATCCAGATTGGGGCGGGCATCGCAGCAAGATCATGCTTCAGGCGTCTCTTGCACAAATGCGCTGACGGCGGGCGTTGAAAGTCCAGCCACGCCGCACCCCCTCACGAGCATTGCAATGGCCTGGTTTGCGGCGCCCGACACCTCGCGCGCACATCATCAGTCGCTCGGCATCGCGTGCTCGTCGCACATTTGTTCCCGGTTCGGGGATAGGCGACAGGCCTCGATCTTATGTAGCATTTCATTTGATGAAGTACAATTTCATTGACAGGGCGCCATTCGCCTATAAGCTTGAAAATGTCAAAATGGGGAGCCCCGCTGGCAGCTTTGGAGGAAAGCTGGGAGCGGGAAGGTGGACTGGGCCGTCGGTTGCTCAGGCGCATTGTCGCAGCAGGCCAGGGGGGCTGTCTCGGGGCGGTAATACCTGAGCGGAGGAGGAACGGTAGCATGGCAAACACTGAAATGAAGGTGGTGGATTGCGGTCCGCTTTCGCCGGAGAAGGCGAGCAGCGTTGCGCTCGCCGAAGGCGGGATCAGCACCCGGAGCACGGGTGTTTTCGGGGCCCTCGGCGTACATGGCGTCGCGCGCGATCACGCGGGCGGAATGACAGGCGGAATGATCTGTTTCCCCGATGCCGTGCACGTCACGCAGACCCATCAGGCCGGGGGCGCCACCCGCACCGGCCTTGGGCCTGTCCGCGAGGCTGCATAGCCTCCGCAACAGCGACGTCCGTCGCGCTCTTGTCAACTCCAGGCGAGGAATCCCCATCCGGGGACCGGCCATTTACCAACCAAGGGAAGGAAGTACGATATGCCAAGCAAGGAATCTGAAGCGCTCGCCGATCTCTACCGGTCGTGGGTCACCGCAATGACGGCCAAGCCCGACATGGAGCTTGAAGAAATCCGGCGTCTGTTCGGCCATTGGGGCGACGTGACCGCCGATCCGACGCGCGTCGACTACCAGGAGATCGCGGTCGAAGGGATCCCGGCGATGTGGGCGATCCCCCACGGTGCCGTGCATGATCGCGTTCTGCTTTGCTCGCATGGTGGCGGTTATGTCGTCGGCTCGATGTACTCCCACCGCAAGCTCTTTGGCCATATCGCCAAGGCGGTCGGCTGCCGGGCGCTGATCGTCGATTACCGGCGCTCCCCCGAGAATCCGCATCCCGGTCCTGTCAATGACATGGTCACCGCCTATCGCTGGTTGCTGGAGTGCGGGGGGTTGAAGCCGGAGCATATCGCGTTGACGGGCGACTCGGCCGGCGGCGCGCTTGCGCTCACCACAATCGCCGCCGCGCGGGAAAAGGGGTTGCCGCTTCCGGTGGCGACCATGCCGATGTCCCCCTGGGCCGGAATGGATCTCTCGGGCGAGACCTACGAAACGAACAAGGACAGGGATGCGCTGGTTTCGCGCGACACCACCAGGAACCTGGGCAGTCTTTTCATCGGTGAGAAGGGCGATCCGAAGGATCCTTTGGCAAATCCGCTTTACACCGACTATTCGAAATTCCCGCCGATATACCTCACGGTCGGAGACGCCGAGACTCTTCTCGACGACAGCCGGCGCATAGCGGAGCGGGCGAAGGAAGCGGGCGCGGACGTCAAGATCGATGTTTTCCCCGACATGCAGCATGTCTTCCAGTTTCTCGCGGGAACCGCGCCTGAAGCCGACGATGCAATCAAGCGCATGGCCGAGTGGGTTCGTCCGAAGCTTGGTCTGAGCTGAGTCGCATAGGGAAGATTGTACCAATCGCGCGATCCGGGCGAAGACGATTCGTCCGGGCGCCACGAAAATCATGGGAGGACGCAAATGAACATTGCCGAAAAAGTGCACTCGAACACGAAGCTCGAAATGGGCGAGGGCGAGTTGGACGTTGTCGTGGTAGGCGCCGGCTTCGCTGGTTTGTATCAACTTCACAAGCTTCGCGAGAAGGGCTTCAAAGTGAAGCTCCTCGAGGCTGGTTCGGATATCGGCGGCATCTGGCACTGGAACCGCTATCCCGGCGCGCGCGTGGATAGCCACGGGGCGCTTTATCAGTACTCGGATCCCGCGTTGTGGAAAGACTGGGCGTTCAAGGAACTCTATCCGGATTGGCAGGAACTCCGCGAGTATTTCGACCATGTCGATTCAAGGTGGGATCTGCGCAAGGACGTCATGCTCGACACGCGCGTGACCGGCGCCGAGTTCGACGAGACCAGCCGCAAATGGACGATCCACACCGAGGGCGGTCGGGATTTCGTGGCGCGCTTCTTCGTCCTCTGCACCGGATTCGCGGCCAAACCATATATTCCGGCTTTCAAGGGGCTCGAGAGCTTCAGGGGCGAGACCCATCATACCGGACTCTGGCCTCAGGAAGGCGCCGATCTGACCGGCAAGCGCGTCGCCGTGATCGGCATGGGCGCAAGCGGGGTTCAGGTCGTGCAGGAGACGGCCCCGGAATCCAGCCACCTGACGCATTTCGTTCGCACACCCTGCCTGGCCATTCCGATGTGGCAGCGAACGATGAGCGAAACCGACAACGAGGAGATGTGGCGCGACATGCCTGCCGACATGGCAGTGCGACTCAAGACGTTCGGCAGCTTCAACTACGATTTTTCCCCTTGGGGTGTCTTCGATATCGCGGACGAGGACCGTGAAGAAGTATTCGAGCGCATCTGGCAGCGCGGTGGCTTCTGGTGGTGGCTGAACAACTTCAAGGACGTTATCTTCGACGAGAAGTCCAACCGCGCACAGTATGACTTCTGGCGCAAGAAGGTTCTGGCGCGGATCAAGGATCCCAGGCTTGCCGAGATCTACGCACCGAAAGAGCCGCCGCATCCCTACGGCGTCAAGCGTCCGTCGCTGGAGCAGAACTTCTATGAAGTCGTACAACGGGACAATGTCGATGTGGTCGATCTGAAGCGCGAGACAATCGAGTGCTTCACCGAGAAGGGGATCAAGACCAGCGAACGCGAGTACGAGTTCGACGTGATCGTCCTGGCGACAGGTTTCGATGCGGTGTCCGGCGGCTTGACCTCGCTGGACATAAAGGGGGTTGACGGCCGCACGATTGGCGAGAAGTGGAGCGATGGCGTGCGCACCCAGCTGGGAATGGCCACGAAGGGGTTCCCGAACCTGTTCTTCCTCTACGGCCCGCAAAGCCCGAGCGGCTTTTGCAATGGTCCCACCTGCGCCGAGGCACAGGGAGGCGTGATGGTCAAGATCCTTGAAAATCTGCGTGCCGAAGACGTGACCCGGATCGAGGCTCAATCCGACGCCGAGGAAGCATGGCGCAAGTTCTGTCTGGAGGTGGCCGACATGACGCTCTTCCCCAAGGCCAACTCCTGGTACATGGGCGCGAACATCCCCGGCAAGCCGCGTGAACTGCTCATGTATCCGGCAGGGCTGCCCTCGTATCTCGAGGCATGCGAGAAGTCGATCGCAGAGGGGCTCTCGGGTTTCCAAAAAGCTTGATGGACGGGTGTCTGGCAAATGGTAGGTAGACACACAGCGCCACCAGGGTTCGACGGCTAAATGGCCGCGCGGCCCTTGGGAGACTGGGCGACCGCCTTGAACTTCGAGAGACGACTTCGGGACCGGTCGGTTCCGATGCCCGAGCACAGTAAAACACAAAAGCGAAGGAGAAGAGATTATGCGTCTCGCAAACAAACTTACGGTCATCACCGCCGCCGCATCCGGCATGGGCAAGGCCGCCGTGGAACTTTTTTCGAAAGAGGGCGCGCGCGTTGCGGCGATCGACCTCAATGAGGAAGGACTGGCTTCGCTCAAGGCGGAGATGAAGGAGAAAGGCTTCGACATCATCACCATCGCCGCCGACCTTTCGACGGAAAGCGGCGCACGCGACAGCCTTAACGCCGCCGTCAAGGCGTTGGGCGGCCTTGATGTTCTCTGGGCTCATGCGGGGATACCCGGACCGGGCGGCATCGAACAAGTGGATATGGCAGCGTTTCGCAAGTCGCTCGCCGTAAATGTCGAAGCCGCAGTCATTGCCGCCGGCGAGGCGGTGGGCCACATGCGTCAACGCGGGGGCGGGTCAATCATTTTCACGAGCTCGATATCCGGACTCGTGGGGTCGATGTGGAGCCCACTCTACTCCGCAGCCAAATTCGCTGTCGTCGGCCTGACCAAATCCCTCTGCCAGACCTACGCCCTCGACAATGTGCGCGTGAACGCGATCTGTCCCGGTCTGACGGAGACGCCGATGGCCTTCGAATTCACCAGCCGGAAGGGTGATCCGAAGGAGGCCGCCAGAAACAAGGAAATGATGGTCAATTCCGTGCCGTTGAAACGGCTCGGTCGTCCCGAAGACATGGCGCAGGCCGCCCTCTGGCTGGCCTCGGACGACTCTGCCTACGTCACAGGCGTCGCTCTTCCCGTGGACGGGGGTTTCACCGCAAAATAACGATCCTGCGCGTGCGTTGCAGCGAAGCGGGGGCGAAACGGCGCTCGACAAGATTGGCGGCGGCCAGGGAAGCAACAGATGCCGTGGTCGGGTCTGTCGTTTGGAACCGCCGCGAGACAACCATACTGGTCGCAAGATGTGCTCAGCATCCGCCTTTGCCGTTCGTGCAAGGGGTCTGACACCCAAATCCGCTTGATCAAGACGGATACTGCAGGCCGGCATCGTGATCGACGCGCAGGAATTGGCGGCCACCGACTGATCGAACATGGGGGTGCCGGGGAGGGCACCTCTTCCCTGAGGGAGGAAAACATGAACAATCTGATACCACCAGACCTGATCCCGCAGTGGATACCCGGAAACAGGACGCTCGACAGCACATGCCTCGGCTGGAAAGGCATCACGCTGATGGGCTACCAATACGATGAGCAGGAAGCGGACATCCCCGAGATGCGCGACTACATGATCGTCGTCTACCAGGGCGGGAAATCGACCATGCGGCGACGCAGCGGCGGCCCCTGGCAAACGGCGACCGTGGAGCGCGGCGTCGTGTCCCTGCTGGCGCGGGCCGAGCAGTCGACCTGGCATTGGGACAAGCCGATCGACGTGAAGCATATCTATTTCAGCCACGACTCCCTTGCCGAGACCGCGGCACAGGTTTTCGAGCGCGAGCCGACATCGATCGAGATCGACGATCACCTCCGCCGCGTCGATACGGTCATTCCGCAGTGCCTTCAGGTTCTCGAGGATGAGATGGCGCATGGTGGTCCTGGTCAGAAGCTTCTGGTCGACGCCGTCCGAACCCAGATCGCCGTTCATCTGTTGCGCCGGTTCGCGAGGGTCGATCTCCCGAACGTGAATCCCGCCGTCTTCAGCGCACGGCAGAGACACAGGATTCTCGAATTTGTCGAGGAACATCTATGTGAGAACTTCGGTCTGGAAAGCCTGGCAAGCACGGTCGCGCTGAGCCCTTTCCACTTTTCCAGGCAGTTCAAGGCCGAGTTTGGTCAGCCACCGCACTCTTTCATTGTCCGCAAGAGGATCGAACGTGCAAAGTCGATGTTGAGAAAGGGCAATATCGCGATGAAAGCGGTGGCCCTTGACTGCGGGTTTTCAGACCAAAGTCATTTCTGCCGGACCTTCCGCAAGATGGTTGGCGTCACGCCCGCAGAATATCGGCGGTCTGCGTGACCTGAGGCAGGCTGCCTCCAGGTCGACCCCCAACATTCGACTGTAGGGCACCTCGATTTATCACGGTTTTCTGCTGTTCCGGGCCGGTTCGGCGGGTTGAAGCGCGCATGAGGCGGCCGCGCGCGCCGTGGCCGTCCCGGGCTCTGCGGGTGGCATTCGCCGTTTTTGGAGAGATACCGTAATGGGCCCGGCGCGTATCTCAGCCGTTTTGCTTGATTACGGCGTAGTAGACAGGGTGTCGTTGCCCAATGACACGCATGAAGTGTGTCTGCGAGGCTTTGCCACAAGGTGCGCCTCAATTTCTACGAGCGAAGAGGACAACGACATGGAAATCTTTATCGGGCTGGACGTCTCTCTGGCAAGCACCGCTGTTTGCGTTCTTGGTGAACGCGGCAAGATATTGAAAGAAGCTGACGTAATCAGCGAGCCGGAAGCGCTGGTCTCGTTTTTTAAAGATCTGCCCTATGCAATCACCGGGATCGGCCTAGAAGCCGGGCCCTTGTCGCAATGGCTGCACAAAGGCATATCCGAGGCTGGGCAGCCGGTGGTCTTGATGGAAACGCGCCGGGTAAAGAAGGCACTGAACGCGTGCGCCATCAAGACTGATCGACGGGTCGCACAAGGCATCGCTCGTCTTCTGCAAATGGGCTGGTTCAGCGAAGTGCATTGCAAGTCGGTTCCAGCTCAAGAAACACGTGCGCTGCTAACGGCGCGCAAAGCGATACAGAATGCGCTGATAAACCTGGAACTGTCGGTGCGTGGTGTGTTGCGCAACTTTGGTCTGAAGATCGGGCCGGTCTCAAAAGTCCGCTACGATGTGCGTATCAGGGAACTGGCTGCTGGAAATACGATGCTGCAGGCTGCGGTCGACGATCCCACGCGCTTTCGGAGATCACGCGATATCGGTCCTTGGGTTGGACTGACTCCCGGTCGGGACGAATCCGGGGAGCGCTCCATTGCAGGCGCAATTACCAAGGCCGGGGATGCGGGGCTCCGAGCAGCGCTCTATAAGGCAGCCAACGTGATGGCATTGTTGCAGAAAGGCGGCTTGAGGCGTGAGTTCCCCTTTCCCCTTCGGGTTCAAGCCACGCGGACGATCTCGGCGGTGCCGAGGGCGTTGAAGCGGTTCATGAGTGCGATGCGGACGTGGATTTCGGCGGTGAAATCGACTGGTCAGGTCGTGTCTCCAAATGCGGTGACGGCGCGATGCGCGGACTGCAGTTCGAGGCGGCATCCTGCGTCATTCGTCAGGTCAAACGCCTCTCGGCCTTGAAAAGCTGGGCCGTGCGTCTCGCGGGACGGCGCGGGTTCCGCAAGGCGGCAGTGGCGACTGCACGCAAGATCGCCGTTCTCATGCTGACACTCTGGAAGAACGAAACCGAATATCAATGGGCGAAGGAGGCCGCTGCCTGATCTGAATTCGCGCCCCGGAAGCGGGGAGCGAAGTCCCGACGGGACGGAGGAAGATTGATCTCGCACAAACGGTTGGGCGCGGCCCCGTGCCGCTTACCCCGCAAACGACATTGGAGACGATCCGCCACCGAACACCATCATGAGGCGCGAAACCCGCGACCTCGGAGAGAACCATGACCCCGGACGGACAAACCGCTCACCCGCTTGACAAAGCCGCAGTCAGAGAACCGTTTGTGACATTCAGCGTTACGGAAGCTACGCGCAGGTCGCTATGCCCGCCTCCTTATCGAGCAACCAGCTTTTCGCCATCCCCCTCCCGCAGCATCGCTTCCATGTCGTCCAAGCCATCGACTGCAGAGCGCATCTGGGCCTCATCATCCACGCCCACTGTCTCGGCATCTGCAACCCGGCTCTCAAAATCCATCTCTATCTGTCGCTGTTCCTCGGCGATAACGGCGTGAACGACAGGCGCGGTCTTCTTTGGAGCGGCGTCGGCTTGGCCTGACGGTTGACCATCGCCAGCCTGGCTTGCCCTCTCCACATCGGCTTCTGTTCCCCCTGGCACATCCAACGGCGGCGTCATCGGCATGGCGCGCACACTCAGCGGCAGCGTGCCCTGCGGTCCCCTGTCCCCCGGCTTCGGAAACGGCAACTCGCCTGATTGCGCCGCGTGGATCGCCTTGAACAGCCGATCGTCAAAATATTGGATCCGCTTCGCGCGGACGGGCATCTGGGCATCGATGACCATGACGATTTCGTCGAGCGGTAGGCGGCGCGCCTCATCTTCGGGCAGGAGAGAGCTTTCTTCGGTCCGTGTGGATTGGCTGCGCCCTTCAAAGGGGTTCTTGCCGATGGACTGCGAGCGCGTGACGACGGTTTTCGTGGTCTTGCCGACCGCCTTGCTCAGCTCTTCGACGGTTTTTTCATCCGACGGCGTCAGGTAAAGCTTGACGCCCGCGTTGCCCTGCAAGGCGCGGCGGGTGTTCTCGCCATAGATTTCATCGAGGGCGGGGATGGTTTGGGTGACCACGGCCAAATGGCCGCGATAGGTGCGCAGGGTCTCGATGCTCTCGACCACGATGGGCATCTTGCCGAGACGATTGAACTCGTCGAGCATGATCATCACGGGCCAGGGTTCATCCGGCCCGGGATCCTTTTCCTGCATGGCGGAGAGGAGATCGGAGAAGAAGAGCCGGATCAGGGGCGCGAGGGGTTTCACCATCAGCGGCTGGACGACGAGATAGACCGAAAAGGGCTTTTTCCGGATCGTGCGGAAATCAAAATCCGACACCGCCGTCGCCTCATCGATGGCCGGGTTCTGCCACTGGTCCAGCCCCGAGGTCATCAGGAGCGAGACATAGGAGGTCAGCGTATCGTTGTTGGTCGAGGCCAGCCGCGTGAAGATCAGCTTGGCGGCCCTGTTATCCACCTCGTGGCCGCGGGCGAAGTATTCCTTCTGCTTGTTCCCCCCCGACGCGGCAATGCGGTAGATCTCGCCCAAGGTCGGGCGCTTGCGCTGGAAGGCCAAGAGACCCGCCGCCACGAAGAGATCGATCCCGCCTTTGAGCAGGCCCTGCACCCGGTCATTGTCGCTCTGCAGGAAGAGCGTCGCCAGGAGCTGCAATTCCATCTGCTGGCGCGCGGGATCTTTCAGCTCAAAGATGCGCAGGAGCGGGTTGTAGCGGTGCGTGCGCTTGCCCTCCCAATCGGTGGGGGCAAAGCGATAGACCTTGTCGCCTTGGGCTGCGCGATGCCGGGCCGTGGCCTCGAAACACTCGCCCTTCACATCGAGCGTCACGGCGGAGCCTTGCCAGGTCAGCAGGTTCGGAATGACGAAGCCCGTGGTCTTGCCGCGGCCCGTGGGCGCCACGATCAGCGCATGCGGGAAAACCTTCGAGCAAATGTAATTGGCGCGGGAGCCCGGCGTCCCCAGCTTGCCGAGGATGAACCCGGTCCCTGGCGCCCCGAAGAACCCATTGGCCTTCATCTCGCGCGCGGTCTGCCAATGGGTCTGGCCAAAGCCTGTCAGAGCGGACCCCGAGAGGGCGAGGCTCAGCATCAGGCCGGCGGCGGCGAAGCTGCCGATGATCAGGTGAATAAGTTGCGCGTCCTCCGGGCGGCGGTCCAGGATCGCCAGATAGTTCTGCGCGATATATGCAAAGTCGATCTCGGCCCCAAAGCCGAGATCCTGGTAAGTCAGCACCGCCGAGGCGATGGTATAGCCCATGGCCCCGGTCACCAGCGTCACAAGCAGGACGCCCGTGGCGATCCGCGCTTTTCCCATGGCGGCGCTCAATGGACCTGTCCCCGCTCGGTCTCGCCATCCACGTCTGTGGTGCGGTGTTTTTCATATTCGGTGTCGGCAAGATCATCGACCACCTGGCGCAAGGCCTCCGTGTTGGCCGTCGCGGCATCGGATTGCAGATAGACCTTGGCGACATAGAGCCGGTCGAGGCGGTCCTCGAGAACCTTTTCCAGCGCATCGGCATCACCGGATGTGAGCCGCTCAAGTTGACGGTCATCCAGCACCCGCGCGATCTCGGTTCGGAAGGCGTCCCGCTCCGCCTCGGTCTCGAAGGGCGCGGACAACTCCCCCGCCCGCTCATGGTCCAGGACACGCGCAATCTCGTCTGCGAGGCGGTCGGTACGGCCAGACTGCGAAGCAGTTTCACCGCGGGCTGCGAGGAGTGTGTCGCGCGTTCCAGACCCAAGCCCATCGCGCATCTCGGTTTCGCGGCGGACCTGATTGATGGCCTCCGTGTCCCGGATCTCGACGACGGCTGCATAGGTCGCACCGAGCCCACGGGCGAGGTGGGACGGCATGTCCGGATAGCGCGCGCGCAAGTCATCCGTGACTGCATCTGCAACGGGCGTGCGGACGTCGCGTCCCTCCATGATCCGGTCGACCTCGCGAGTGATCTCGCTGGCGCGGGCCGCATCGGTAATGGTCTCCCTGTAAGGCTCAGACCGGTCGATCACATCGCCTGGGCGTGCAAGCAGGTCCGGGTGTGCTTCGAGATACGTGCGCTGCTCGGTCTCGATCCGGCGCTCCGCCCGTGAGACAACCTCCCAGTCCCGGTCCTCGATCTGCTGCACTGTCAGGCCGTCTGCGCGCATCTCCTGACGGATTGTCCCTTCCATCGCCCGGACCGCGTCCCGGTGATAATGGAACCGCTCGCTGACCGGTTCCGCTTCCATGACGCCATCCCGGCGCAGCACGTTCTCCCGTTCCAGGAGCGTGCCAAGCGCGACATGCACATCATTGAGAATGTCGCGCGCCTGTTCCAAATCGGCGCGGCGTTCGAGGTTCAGATCGCGCGCCTCGGCCATCTTGGAGAGATCATTGGCGATCCATTGATGCTCGAGCGCTGCATTTGAGGCGCCCGTCTCGATCCGGGCCACCACTTCCGATGTGCTGATCCCGGTGCCGTGTAGTGCCGCGTCAATGCGCGATCTCAAATCGGGCTCTGCCAGACGCTCGCGCTGGCTGGCGTCGATATTGGCTTCGGAATAGATCCCGCCCTCCGAGGGGGTCTCTGACAGCGTGGATGATCGCAAACCGAGAGGCTGCATGTGCTGGACCTGCGTCTGGATCTCGATGAGGCGTTTTTCCAGCACGGGACGTTCCGCGTCAGACTTCTCTGCGATCATGCCCTGCACCCGCGCGAGCTTTTCCGCATAGAGGCTTCTGAGGTCCTCGAAGCTTTGATCCTCGGCCATATACACATCTCCTGTTCGGTCCACCTGCCCGCCATGCGCCAGCACCTCGCCCGCGCGGAAGAGTGCCGCGGCGATGTCTTCCCGGGCCTCCCGGGAAGCCTCTGCGGCAAGCGAATGATAGACGGTTCTGGTGTTGGCGATCTCCGCCAGCGTCCGGGTCAGGTCCTGCCCCACACGCTCCCGCTCGCGGGGCGCGCGACCCTCTTCTTTCGCGGCATAAACCTCGCTGGTTCGGGCTGGGTAATGTACCACGCCGCGATCCACCCGGCGCGTGGCTTCGAGGCGCACGCCGTATTTCTCGGCCTCCTCGACCATGGCGAGGCGGAAGTCGTCATAGTTGAAGCGATGGTTGCGCCCCAGAAAGAAGAACTCGCCTTCCTGCGAGCGGCGGTTCAGCACCAGATGCGCATGCGGGTGATCGCGGTCCTCATGCACCGCGATGATGTAGTCGAAATGCCCCGCGTCGGTCTGGAAGAAACGCTCGGCCACGTCCGTCGCAATGTCGCGCACATCCTCCCCGCGCGTGCCGATGGGGAAGGACATGAGCATGTGGGTGGTCTGGCCCAGCTTGGGCTTGAAGCCCGCATCCCACCGTTTGGCAAAGCGCTCGGTCAGGTCCTTGATGTCACCCGCCTCGAGCTTCGCTTTGCCATCCAGGAACCCGCTACTGTCCACGATATGTGTGGACTTGGTGGTGAGGTAATCGAGCTGGTTTGCGAGCTGCGATTTGGTATGCGTACCCCCGCCTCTGATCGCCTTGAAGACCGCTGGCCGGTGGCCTGCTGCCGCGCGCGCAAGCTGGGTCTGCTTGGCCACGTGCAGCCCCTGCATTGAGCCCCGGACGCGGCTCCAGCCATCCCGAAAGACCTCGCCCGTGACAGCATGGACGGCATCATTCAGCCGCATGGGCAAACTCCCTCAGCGCGGCCGTGGCCTGCAGCTGCATTGCGTCCCGACGGCGGCGCAGAAGCAGATCGATCTCGTCAGCAGAATCCAGAATGAACCGCGCCAGCCCGCGCATCTGCGCAAGACGCAGTTCGGTGAACTCGGCACTCGTGCCCCCCACGGCCCCCTGCCCCCGCCGGTTGGCCCGCGTCATCTGCTTGGCGATTTGCCCGACCCCATTCCCGACCTCGTGCAGCGAGGCGCGGTAGCGCGCCATCTCTGCTGCCATCTGCGCGTCCGGAACGAACACCCCGCCTGCCGCCTGTATCAGCCGCCGCAGCCCTTCGGCCCGGCTCTCGATTCCGGCCTTCGCCAGCACCGCGTCGAGGGCTTCAAGCTCCGCGGCCGTCACCTTCACACTGACCGCTGAGACCGGGATCGCGGCATCCGTCTGGCGCTCGGCATCGGCTTTCAAGACGTAGCGCACGGCGCGCGATGTAACACCGAACCTCGCAGCCAGCTCGGACGTCGACACACCCTCCGCGGCCTCGCGGACGATCTGCATCTTCTCCATCTCTGTCAGGCGTTTCGTTCGGGACATGCGGAAGAAAGACCCCCTATTTCCTGCCACCTTCCACCAAGGCTGCCCCTACCTTACGATAATATACCTATCTGTCAATTATATACTTACGTAGCATTCAGTCTCAGGCAGCCTTGGTGTCCGCTTCCCCCGCGGCCCGCAGGGACGCGGCTCTGCCGCCCTCACCACCGGGCGACCCACCTGCCCTAGGGGTCCCGTCCGCCAGCCCCGCCCGAGGGTCTGGCCGAACACATGCGTGTTCGGACGGAACCGCGGGCGGGCGCAAACCTCACCGACAGGGCGGACAGGCAGGGTCAAGGAGGGCCAGATTTGGCTTGCCAAATCTCTGCCGCAAAAACCGGGAGGCTCTGGCCGATAGGTTTTTGTGGATGGCCCCCTTGAGGCTGACTGGCCGGTCTGTCGCGGCCTGATCATTCCGGGCGGAGTGCGTCCGTTGAACGCGCAGGGACCGGCATCCCTGGAACAGGGATCGGGCCGCCCCAAGATCGTCCCGGAGCGGCCCATCCTCGTCAGAGGATTTAATCCTGGGGATCCTTCGCGCTCGGCGGGAACATCACCAGCTCCGAGACCGCGACCGGGAAGTCGAGCTTGAGGCTGAAGAACTCCGAGCCGTCCCCGTTGCGGGTGTTGCGGAACATCGCACCCACTCGCTGAAAACGGGTGCGCTCCTGGCCATCGGTGTCGGTGAACTTGACGGGGACGGTGGCGACGTAGTGGTTGGTCATTTGGGTTACTCCTTGTTGCGATGGGGATCACCCAGCACGGGGGCAAGGGGCCCGGTCGCAAGCGCAAATGCGGAGGGTCCGCGGCTCCGCCGTGGAAGCCGTATTTGTGCTTGCCGAAGCGTGAGCTGAGGGCACGAACGGGCCGACCCCGTGCGATCCACATCTATGAGCAGAAAGGAGTGATCCGGATGACCCTTGCCATCACGCAGCCGCCACCATCCGCGTCCGCGTCCCACCGAGCCTGGCCGGGGTGCTGACGGAGCCCGCCCGCGTGGATGCGATGTTCCGAAACACGCCCCGAGGAACGTGCAGGTGTTCAGCTTCATATGCGACGTCTCGACCCCTCGCGTCTTGCGATGCTGACGATGTGCGTGAGGTGCGCACCATCCCCAGCCCGCACCGATGCGGATGGGCCGCACTCTGACGGACCGGGTAGAGGGATGGCAGTGCCGGCCGCCGCAGACTGCCGATCACGCATGACCGATCGCACGCGCCATGAGACATGACGAAAGGGCCGCGCCAAGCGCGACCCCCTCTCTTCAATCCTGCGACGCCTTCTTCGCCGGGTCAGCAACCCGCATGACCGTCAAGCCTTTCGCTTCCGCCTTCTGCCCGAGGTTCAGCGCGACCCCGTTGCCGCCGAAGAGAACAACCCCCGTCGCCGCGAACTTGTCGTCCAGCATTTCGTCGTTGCACTTGAACGGTGCCGCCCGCCCATGCGCGGACCAGCGAGGATCGAAGCGCGCCTGCGCGACCCCGCGTGCCCGGGCCCACCGAGCCGCAATCATCTCTGCCCCGTGCTTGCCACCCTTGTGGCAGAGGAAGATCTCCTGGTTGCGGTTCTGCTTGATCCGTTCGCGAACCTTGTCGAGCGTGTTGAAGATCACATCGACATCTGCCCAGTCGGTGGCTCCTGAGACGATCAGGGGAACCCCCTCGACTTTCGACTTCTCGGCGGTTTCACGGTCGTGCTGCTCCAGGAGCTGCCGCGCCTCGAAGACCGCCCCGGTCTCCTGCGCCCGGACGCTTGCGCGCGACCCGGCTGCCGGGATGAAGGCGTGGCCCGTTTCGACCTCGTAGCATTCCGCCGCTGCCTCGCTCATTACCTCGATGGCGCTGACAATCTCGCGCAGCTGCACAAAGCGGGCCTGCGCCTCTTCGAGCGCGGTCTCGGCGATCTCCGATCCGTCGTGGGATTTTGCCAGCGCACCGATCTTGTCGGCGGTGCGGTGGACCTCCTTGCCAAGCGCCACCTTGCGGCGCTGCAGGATCGTCGCGAGCCCATGGGCCAGCGGTTCGATCTCTGCTTCAAGCCCGGTCCCGCGCAGCTGACCGAGCAAAGCCTCGAAGCTCTCGCGGATGATGCGGTCGGTCAGGATGTGATCTTCCGGGATCGGCAGCTGCGCGTCCTTCTCGGTCAGCCCGAAAAGTTCGATCGTCTCGTAGGTGTTTGCGGTGTCGTAAGCCATGTCTGGTCTCCAGTGTTCGGTTCCTAGGCCACCACGTGAGTGTGGGGGCATGGCCGAATGCCTGGTTTCCGAATCTGCCCGGGTCAGGGACGGCGCAGCCGCCGGCTTGCCGGGCGCAAAAGTTTTCCGCGCGCAGCACCCGACACATGCGCGCGCTCGCGCACGGGACCGCCCCCGCCACAGGCCCCGCCCTCGCCGAAAAGTTTTGCGATCCTTGACGCGGGCTGATTTGGGGGCCATCCGGAGGATATGCTTCCGCACTCATGTGTGTGTGTTTTGACGGTAGGTTTGCCCGACCCGAGCAGGCAAACGGCCCGACCGGACGCGGAAGACGGATGAAGCGGCGGGATCGTTTTGGTCTCAGGCCAAAACAGACCAGAGCGCAATCCGGCGGAGCGGCCGGGGAGGGACGTGCTCGCGAGGCGGGCAAACCGGGATGCCGGGTGCGACGCCGCGGTGAGGCCGCATGGCCGAATGCGCGACGGACCGAAGGGCCGTTCTCCCCTGCGACACGCGAAGCCGAGCAGGGGAGGCCGTAAGGCTCTGGCCACGGTTGATGTGCAGGGACTACGCTGCCGACTATAGGGATTGCTTGTCCAGGCATTCGACGTGATGGGCGGGAAGCTGCCGTTTGCCGCGGGAGCGAAAAATCGGAGGGAGTTCAGCTATTGCCGACATTCGAGATTGAAGCGACCGCACTGAACACATTATCGCCACTCGCTCAAGTTCTGGAGCCGCTCCAAGACCTTTTCGATGGTGCAGATTCACCGTTTGAGGTAGAAGCTTTCGCAAGGTGAACCGTCATCTTGATTTCGGCGCAGGCCTTGGCGCAATGAGCTTTTTCGAAAAGGAGGAGTAGGTGATGACTACACGACAGATTCTTGCCCTCCTCAATTCGCACATCGAGGGCGACGAAGATCAGTTCCTTTCAGTGGCTTTGCAGATCGCCGCGCAACAGGCGCGCGAGGGGCGGGCCGATGACGCGGAGAAGCTAAAGCGTGTCGTGCAGAAGGCGCGCGATCGGCGGCGCCTTGGCTCTCCGACAGGGGTACAGACGCCGATTCCGATGGCTCGCCCACGGGCCGAACTTCAGGGGCTTGTCGAGAGCACTTTCCCAAAGATTACCTTGGGCAGCATGGTGCTGGCCGACGATGTGCGGAACCGACTCGCCCGTGTGGTCCGTCAGCAAGAAGAACGCGCCACGTTGCGTCAATTCGGTCAGAAGCCCACAACCCATTTGCTTCTCGTTGGGCCTCCCGGAACGGGCAAGACAATGACGGCCTCGGCGTTGGCCGGTGAGCTTCGGTTGCCCTTGTTCACCGTTCGGCTTGAGTCCCTTTTCAGCCGGTTCTTCGGGGAGACCGCAGGCAAGCTCCGGATTCTGTTCGATCAAATTGCCCAGATGCGTGGTGTGTATCTTCTAGACGAGTTCGACGCTATAGGCGCTCGCCGAGGTGATCCGAACGACATTGGCGAAATTCGCCGGGTCCTGAATTCGGTTCTCGCATTCATGGAAGAACCCAATTCGACGGATAGCGTTGTGCTGGCCGCGACAAACCATGTTGAAATTCTAGACGAGGCCTTGGCTCGCCGGTTTGACGAGGTGGTGGAATATTCGCTGCCTGAAACTGAAGCGGCGCGGGCGATTATTGAAAAGCGGCTTGGCAAGTTCAAGTTGAGCGCGAGGTCTTGGTCCTCATTGGAGCCGGCATTGGCCGGGTTGAGCCCGGGCGAGCTTGTACGCGCCACGGACTCTGTGGTGAAGGACGCAATTATTGACGGCGTGACAAAGATTTCGGCTGACTCCCTGCGCTCGGCCCTGCATGATCGCCAGACCCTTAAGGGGAAGTTTCGCAAAGGCGCGAACCTATAGCCGTGCACGCAGAGCGTGAATGGTGAACCCAATAAAATTGGAAGCAGGGTCTGATGGCGGATCAAAGTGATTTCGACGCGCGTAAGCATGTGCACATCCCGTTCGACGTGTTCCGGGACGAGGTTGGTTATTCCTACCCGAAGCAAAAGATGGACAAGAAGCCGCTTCGGGAAGATTACGCGGCACACGCCCAGAACCTTCTCGACCAATTGGCTGCCGCGTTGGGTGAGATACCTGGGGCGGGGCACGACAACCGTTTGCCCGTCGAGGGGCTGAAGCCCGGGAAGATTGTTGAAGTGGGCACCATGCCGCCGCAATCTGCCCGCTCTGGCGCGGTGAAACTGCCTAAGAACTTCGAGTTTCCGCAGGAAGATGTGGTGGTGCTTCGATCAGATCGGCGAGACGACCGAACGGAAAGCGCCCTCATTTTTGTACCGGATGATGCCCGTGCTTTTCTGCGGGGCAGGCTTCAGGGGTATGGAAAAGACCCTGGAAACCAAGCACGGCAGGACCTTGACCGATTTGAGCGGATTGAGACGATCCAATCCGCAGTGGCACGATCCCTCTTCGTTGGTCCGGCGGACTTCGATTCTTCCGATGCCGTTTGGTGGGAACTCTGGGTGCGCGGTGGCGCGAATATAGCCGAAGGTGTCTCTGCGGCGGCTCAACATGCAGACCTTGAGGTTCATCAGGACCGCCTCTTTTTCCCGGATACGACCGTTCTTTTCGTGCACGGATCGGCGGCCACGGCAGCGGATTTCGCTGGCAGGGTGCTGGGAGCGCTTGTGGAAGTGCGAAGGTCAACCGCCACGATTGAGCCTTTCCTTGACAGGCAGGGCAATGGTGTCGGACCGGAGGATTGGGTTGCCGACCTTGTGAATCGGGTTACCCCGCCGCCTGCGGACGCAAATGCGGTCTGCACATTGGATACTGGTGTTGCGGGTGGGCACCCGCTGATCGCTCCCGGGCTGCGGGGGGCTTGGGCCTATGATGCGGCTTGGGGGACGGATGATCACCATCCAGATGGCGGACACGGCACGCCGCTGGCCGGACTAGCGCTCTATGGGGACTTAGAGGCCCTAATGAACGACATGCGGCAAGTGGAGCTTTCCCATGCAGTCGAGTCAATGAAGCTCCTGCCGCCGCCCGGATTTGCGGATACTGCACCGCCCAATCGTGGTGTGGTCACTGAGGGTGCCGTGTCTCTTGTCGAGGTAGAGCGACCGAATGTGCGGCGGGCCTTTTGTATCGCAAATTCATCTGGTTTCTACCCACCCGACCGTCCGTCAACTTGGAGCGGAGCCCTAGATCAAATTACCTCAGGGGCAATGCCCGGTGATCAGGAGCCGGGGGTCCAAGCCGCAGAACGCCCTAAGCGCATGGTCGTGGTTGCTGCCGGAAATATGCTCGGCGGAATGCTGGATGACGTAATTCAATCGCATCCGTTAGAAGACCCATCGCAAAGCTGGAATTCGCTCACCATTGGTGGGTTTACTCGAAAAGAAACACCTCCTGTCACGCCGCCGGGCCTTGGTGTGGCGGTTCCGGCAAATCATCGAAGCCCTTTCAGCCTAGGCTCAACAGAACTTGCAAATGATTTGACGCCGATCAAGCCCGAGGTTTTGTTCGAAGCTGGCAACATGTCGGTTGATGCATTCAATTTCTGCCTTTGGCAACCGTCCTTATCACTGCTTGCCCCCGGCTCCGATGTGTTCAACCAACCGCTTGTGCCATTTTGGGCGACCAGTGCGGCTGCAGGGGTGGCGGGGAATTTCGTGGGTGGCTTGCAGGCTGCCCTGCCTGATCTGTGGCCCGAGACGCACCGGGCGTTGACTGTAGATTCTGCCTCGTGGCCCGAGCCGATCCGAAAGCACTTTATTGGTCCGCGCGGTGCGCATTGGAAAGGCGGGAGCAAAGGAAAGAAGCAAAAGGCCCTGCGTGAGTTCGGTTATGGTGTTCCGAACCTTCAACGAGCCGTGTTCTCGGCGCAGAACGATGTGACGCTTGTTGCGCAGGCTCCGATTCAGCCCTTCGCCCCCAGTGATGCAGGCGGCCCGCCAGTTTTCAACGAAATGCACTTTTATGACCTCCCGTGGCCGAAGGCAGCCCTGGAAGAGATTGAAAATGGCATTGTCATGATGAAGGTAACTCTTTCCTATTTCATTGAGCCGAATCTTTCTGGCCGCGCCGCAACCCGCCCCGAGACTTACCGTTCGTTCGGGCTTCGATTTGCCATGAAGAAACGCTCGGATACAAAACAACAGTTCCTACGGCGCGTTTCTGGGCATCAGGAAAAGGGCACCCCGCCTGCAGAGACGGAAAAGGATTGTTGGCTCCTCGGCCCAAAAGCGGTGCAAGCCGGTTCGCTCCACTGTGACCTGTGGCGGGGCAAGGCGATTGACCTCGCGTTGCACGACGCGATTGCGATCTATCCTGTCACCGGGTGGTGGAAGACCCATTCAGGGCAGAAGCGTTTCAATGACAAGGGGCGCTATGCGTTGGTGATTTCGATTTCCGCGCCAGGACAGCCCGTCAACCTTTACACTGAAATCAGTGCGATGGTTGAAGCCAAACAGATCGAAGCGTTGGTCTGACCACGACCCGCCAAACGAATGACAACTTATGAGGGATGCAACTGCAGCATTACGGGACGGTTTTGGATGTCTTCTTTGGGCCGATTGTACTGTTTCATTCCAGATCGACGCCGCCGAGGCGCGGCGCATGGACATGCGTCCGGACAAGGACTGCAGCGACCGCGCCCGCGATAGCGCCGAAGAGATGAGCCTCCCACGAAACGCCAGGTTGGCCCGGAAGAACGCCCCAGATAATGGAGCCATAGAGGACACCGACTACCAGTGCCGCGCCCAGCGTGGTCAATGAGCGATCCACGAAGCCGTGCGCGACGAGGAAGCCGAACCAGCCGAAGACGAGCCCTGACGCACCGATATGGATGGCGGAGCACGAACAGCCAGACGAGACCACCGCCGAGGCCGATCACCACGGCGTTCACAGGCAGCAAGGCCCTCGTGGTCGTGGCCATCAGCAGCCCACCCATCACCAGGATCGGCGGCGTATTGGCCATAAGATGCGCGAAGCTTCCGTGCAGCAGCGGCATTGCGATGACGCCATCCAAACCACCGGGCTGCCTGGGGATCAGGCCGAAGGCTGGGTTCAAACCGTAGCCGACGATCCAATTGACGACCTGGACTGCCCAGAGCAGCGCGACAAAGGCGGCAAGCGCCGCGGCGCGCCGAAAGAAGGCGCGCATGTGATCTCGGTTCATCATGTTGGCGACAGTAGACGTCCTCACAGCGCCTTCAACGGCTTTCGCGCGCTGCACAGGATGCCACCTCCAGGAAAGGGGGTTTGAGGCGGCCAACTGAGAACGGCGGTGCAAAAGTCGGCCACGGTAGCGGCGGGATGAGCCTGCTGCGGGCGGCGTAAAAGTCGTCCACCTTTACCCTTTCTGGCGACAGGGAGGGCGGGAGGATTTTCACCGTGGATTTGTATCGGAAAGTTCGGCTGGCCTGTGCTGAAGGCATGAGCCAGCGCGAAGCGGCGCGGCATTTCAACATCTCGCGCGACAGCGTAGCCAAGATGATGGCGTTCTCGGTCCCGCCGGGATATCGGCGGTCGGCACCGATCAGGCGGCCGAAGCTGGATGCTTACACCGGGATCATCGACGGCTGGCTGGACGGCGATCGGGAGGTCCATCGCAAGCAGCGGCACACGGCGAAGCGGGTGTTCGAGCGGCTCCGCGACGAACACGGGTTCACCGGCGGCTACACGATCGTAAAGGATTACATGCGGCAGCGTGAACGGCGCGGCCGCGAGATGTTCGTGCCGCTGGCGCATCCGCCCGGTCATGCCCAGGCCGACTTCGGCGAGGCGGTGGTCGTCATCGGCGGCATTGAGCAGAAGGCGCATTTCTTTGTCATGGATCTGCCGCACAGTGATGCCTGCTTCGTGCGAGCCTATCCGGCAGCCACTGCCGAGGTTTGGGTGGATGGCCACGTTCACGCTTTCGCGTTCTTCGGCAAGGTGCCCGCGTCGGTCCTCTACGACAACGACCGCTGTCTGGTTGCGAAGATTCTTCCTGATGGAACGCGTCAGCGGGCCACGCTCTTCAGCGGGTTCCTGTCGCATTACCTGTTCCGTGATCGTTACGGGCGCCCCGGCAAGGGCAATGACAAGGGCAACGCGGAGGGGTTGGTCGGTTATTCCCGCCGCAACTTCATGGTGCCGATCCCGCGGTTCGCGACTTGGGACGCATTCAACGATTACCTGGAGGCACAGTGCCTCAAACGTCAGGCGGATGTCCTGCGCGGCCAGTCCGAGACGATCGCGGAACGCCTCGAGCGGGATTTGGCCGCGATGGCTGATCTGCCGACAGCGCCATTCGATGCTTGCGATCAGGTCACCGGACGGGTCAGCTCCCAGGCACTGGTGCGCTACAAAACCAACGATTACTCAGTCCCCGTCGCCTACGGCCACCGTGACGTCTGGATCAGGGGCTATGTCGACGTGGTCGTGATCGGCTGCGGTGGCGAGGTCATCGCACGACATCCACGCTGCTACGACCGTGAGGACATGGTCTTCGACCCGGTGCATTACCTTCCGCTCATCGAGCAAAAGATCAACGCCCTGGACCAGGCGGCGCCCCTGGCGGAATGGGACCTGCCGCTCGAGTTCGCGACCCTGCGCCGCCTGATGGAAGCGCGGATGATCAAGGCCGGACGCCGCGAGTATGTCCAGGTTCTGCGCCTGCTGGAGACCTTCGACATCGACGATCTGCATGCCGCCGTTAAGAAGGCCCTGCAATTGGGCGCGGTCGGCTTCGATGCCGTCAAGCACCTCGTCCTCTGTCACGTCGAGAAACGGCCGCCGAAATTGGATCTCGATGTCTACCCATATCTGCCGCGGGCGAACGTCGAGACCACATCCCCGGCCAGCTATATGGCCCTGATGTCGGAGGATGCAGCATGACCGACATCCCGAAGATCCTGCTCGCGGATCATCTCAAGACGCTGAAGCTGCCCACCTTCCTGCGGGAATACGAGAAGCTCGCCCGACAATGCGCCGCGGAAGGGCTGGATCATGTCCAGTTCCTGGCCCGCCTGGTCGAGCTGGAATTGATCGACCGCGAGCGGCGGATGATCGAGCGGCGCATCAAGGCCGCGAAGTTCCCGACGGCCAAGAGCCTGGACAGCTTCGACTTCAAGGCGATCCCGAAGCTCAACAAGATGCAGGTGCTGGAACTCGCCCGTTGCAACTGGATTGAGCGGCGCGAGAATGTCATCGCCTTGGGGCCCAGTGGCACCGGCAAGACCCATGTTGCCCTCGGGCTGGGGCTGGCGGCCTGCCAGAAGGGCATGGCGGTCAGCTTCACCACCGCCGCCGCGCTGGTCAACGAGCTGATGGAGGCCCGCGACGAACGCCGCCTGCTCCGTCTGCAAAAGCAGCTGGCCGGCGTCAAATTGCTGATCATCGACGAGTTGGGCTTCGTGCCGCTATCCAAGACCGGCGCCGAGCTCTTGTTCGAGCTGATCTCGCAGCGCTATGAGCGCGGGTCCACGATGATCACGAGCAACTTGCCATTCGACGAATGGACCGAAACCTTCGGCACCGAACGCCTGACCGGCGCGCTGCTCGACAGGCTGACCCACCACGTCAACATCCTCGAGATGAACGGCGACAGCTATCGGCTCGGCCAAAGCCGCGCCCGAAAGGCCGAAGCCTCAACCTGATCACACATTGCAGAATTGGCCCTCCGGGCCAATGCGCCATGGCACGCGCCAGCTATCTGGGGAGCGCACGCGCCATGGCGCTTGGCATCCCGCCACTGGCTTGGTTTTGCGCCGCCACGTGGCCGGTTTTTACTCCGCCGTTGACAGCCAACCTCGGTACGGCTCAAGCCAAGAGAATCGCTTAGGTCTTACACGGTGTTCCCCGGGCGAAAGGGCTGCGGTGCACGCTCGGGGCGCTTCAGTGCTTCGGCATATTTGCGGGCATTGTCGTCAATCGTGCCGTGCCAAAGCTTCGAGACGAAGGCCCGGGCGTCTTGGACTGTCATGTCTTTCAGCGAAGAGGACAGCGCCATGAAAAGCTCATCCTCGCTAATTGCAGCGGCGCGGTGCATGGCATCCGCGTAAAATGACGGCTCGTTGAGAACCTGCTCGCGCAGCGGCATCCGCGCGAGGTTCTCCTCCGGGATCGCCATGAAGATCGTGTCCTGAACTTCGGTCAGATAAGCGCGGCGCGATGTGGACACCGGCTTTCCCGCCGCCTTGGCCTCCAGAAATGCCTGCCTTGTCCTGTCGAGCTTTGCCCTTGCATGGGTCATGATGACATCACGCTTGCGGTTAAGCAGCGCAAATCCGGTGCAACGCTCGATATGAGCAAGAAGCTCTGCAACCTCTGCTTCTACATCAAAGCTCTCGAACCACGGAGCTTTTCCCAGTCTCGCCACCATGCGCCTACCTTCGTCTATTCAATAATATATTATCGTATATCATATTCAGCAGATCGCAAGCAGATGGCGCCCGTCATGCAGCCAAACATGGAAAAAGGGGAACCGTGATCCCACGGCTCCCCTTTCGATTCAGATCGTCTCCCCTCGCGCGCCGATTAGGCGACCAAGGAGAGCCCCGCGCCCGCGTCCTGCGGCTGCTCACCGCTGTCGATGAACGGGATGATCGAGAAGGTCTGCCCGCCGCGCTGTTCTTCGTTCTGCACGGCGTTGACGCGCAGATCGCCATCGGGCGTGTTGATCAGCAGCGACAGGTAGTCATTGCCCGTGCGGCTGCTTTTCGCCATCCAAGCCGAGCCGACGCGGATCGGTGCGCCCCGGGGCGAGCTGACCTCGATGCGGTAATCGGGATGGGTCTCCTCGGATTTGTAGCTATTCTCTATCAGCATGAACTCCAGATCGAACATCATGTTGGCGATGTAGCCGGTGAAGGCGTTGTCGGCGTCCATGGCGGTGAGCTCGCCCGAGATCGAGCCGGATTTCATCAGGCCGTTCGAGACCAGCGGGATGATCTCGAACGCGCCGCTTTGGGCCGCGCGCGCCTCTTTCGTCTGCACCGCGTTGACCCGGAACGGACCCAAGCCGACATCGATCTGCATCGAGATGTAGGGGTTGCCACTGGTGTTTCCGGTCTCGTTCCAGGCTGTGCCGATGCGCACCTTGCGGCCTGATTTGTTGACTGCCGTCACGTCAAAATCCGGGCTGCGTTCGGACATCTTGGCCCGCGACTCCAACTGGATGGCGATGTCAAAGCGTGACGAGTGGATCATGCCGGTGTACTGAGCGGCTGCGGTCTCAACATTGCGGGTGAGGGTTCCTGCGAACATGGGATGGTTCCTTTTGGATTGGCCGGTGCCTGAAGTCCTTGCCAGCGCATCCGGGATTGCTTTCTCGACCCCTTGAGGGATCACAAATCAGAAAGCCTGCTTTCCTTTCAGCCCCGCCCAAAGCTCAGAGCTGCCGTCCGAGAGGGAATGCCCCCGTGCCTCCGGGTGCTGCGCCCCTCCCCTGCCCGTCTGGTCTTGATCGGCTACCTGGATTTTCTGCGGCGTCCTTCGATTGCGCGACGAAGAACTCCGTTTCTTTTCCGTTCAACCGGTGCCCGCCCCGGTCGGTCAGACCGATGCAGCTACCATTCGGCACATAGGTGATGAGGTACTGACCGAGCCGGTCCTTGTGGACAACGTAGCCGGTATTGGCCCAATGCACGGTCTGGCCGGCATCAACGGCCGCCTTGATTTCATCGAGTGTCATGCGAACCTCCTCAGGAAGAATGGTGGGGAAACGACGCAAGAAGCCCGGTCGTCCAACCGGGCTTCCGTGCGGCATTCAATTGGCAAAAAGCCGGGTCCTGTCAGGCACTCTGCGCCGCTTGCATCGCGCGCGCCGCCATCCAATCTTTCAGGCCAAGAACCGTTCTTCCGGCGGCGACCTCGGAGGCCCAGGCAACCCTTGGGTCACCGCAGGGCTCGGAGCCGGCGTGCCGGTCGATGTGGCCATTGGCCATCCATGGCTCAGGCTGTATCCGTCGCAGCCAGTCCGCCATACTCGGAATGCGGCCCTGACAGTCTTCGCGGACATGCTGCTCGCCGATCCAGCGCACGGGAATGTCCCGACCTGCGCTATTGGTCAGGGTCAAGCCGAAGACACGTTCGGCCTCAAAAAGGCCTTGAGCGTGGTGGCGCATGGCTCGGTGCGTGAAGAGCGCGAGGTGCTCTTTCGAGGCGTCAAACCAATCGTGCACAGACTGATAGTCAGATGGCACCCCGCCGAATTTCCGGGCAGAGCTTTCGGCATGATGAAGCGGATGGGCCATCTCACAGCCCCTCGTCATAGCTGTGCGAGCATTCGACATAGCGGTCCGCGTGATCGAGGATAATGCTGTCTAGTGCTATGTCCCAGGTCAGCGTGCCGTAGCCGCCCTCGTTGTTTTCGAACCCCGGGTGATGGTGATAGGCGAGCGACCAGGCGAAGTCGCCAACCTCTGTGGCAAGCGGCTCCGGTAGTTTGACCTCTGCAGGCTGCACCGTCACATCCTCGACATTGCCAGAGTCGCCATAGCCTTCGTATTCGGCAGTGACCTCGCTGATGCCAAGCGCACGTAGTTGCGCGAGCAGCTCCGCTCGGGACGCCTTCAAGGTGGTTTCGCGCTCCGCGCGCCACTGAGCCGCCATTGCGGCATAATCGATTTGGGGATTGGTCATGGGTCCGTCCTCTTCTCTGAATTTGGGGGGGGCCGGGCCTGGCATTGGTCAGCGCGCGCCCGGAAAACGCAGACCGGCCAAACCCCGATCCGCGACGCCCGGCCCAAAGCCCGCTTTGACTTTTCAGGCGGCTTGGTCTGCCGCGTTGCTGGTTCCCTGCCCCACAATCCGGGCCAGAATGCTGACCGTGTCGACACCTTCCCCATGCGGCAGGAACACCCGCAACTGGAAAGCGATGATCTCTGTAAAGCAGCCGAGGGCCTTGAGGCCGTCGATCATGCCCCGATCCGCACCGGACAGTTCAAGGCGCATTTCGCCTGCGACCCGGCGACGGGTCAGGGTCAGGCCCCGGCCCAGATCGACCGGCGCGGTGGTGCCGAGGGCAGCGGTCAACATCTCCTGCGGTGTCACCGGGTTGGAGACGAGGAAGCGTGCGCGGAGGGCCGCTGCCCCTTCCTCACTGAGCGTGCGCCCGATCATCGCGGTCGCCCCATCGGGCGTGACCCGGTAGATGCGCTCATTGGTGGTCGGGATGTCCTTCCAGATCGGCAACAGCAGCCCCGTCAGCAGGTAGAGCTTGGTCGTGGTGGTTTTCGGCAGGGACGCAGCCTCTTCATCCCAAAGCCGTACGAACTCAGGCTTGCCGATCTCTTCCCAGGCCGAGGACTCGAACCGTGCCTCTTCGAAATAGCTCGACCCGTTTGGCCGCACCGCCTTGCGCATCAGCGTCACGATATCCTCGTCATACATCTGCATGGGGCGCGCCGAGATGAGCGCCGCGCGACCGGAGGCGCGATTGACCATGGGCAGCTTGTCCGGATTGCGCGATATGGCCTCTTCGGCGTCAAGGACATGCACCGGATCCGTGACCTCGAGCCCGATGATCCGCGTCACCGCGCCGGATTTCGGGCAGGTCCAGAGATCCTCGGTGGAGACCTGTTCGATCTTTTCGCCACGCAGGGTTTCCACGCCGAGATCGAGCGTGCCTGCCGCGCGCGCCCGTTCCGTCTGATCAGCGATCCGGCGCATGAACTCGGCAAAGAGCGCATTCTGCATGTGGATGGGCAGGGCCAGAACCCGGTTCAGAAACCGCTGGATCGGCGGAAGCTCCTCAAGGAGCACCCCGTCCTTGTCGATCAGCCGCAGGGCCGTCCAGTCGGTGAAGCTCTCGTAGCTCATCGCCTCAGCGCGCCCGGCGGCAAGATCGGCGAAATACCCACGCAGTGCCGCCCGCGCGATCGGGCTTTCGAGATTGTCCTCCTCGCGGAACATGCCTTGCGAGCCGGTCTCGCGCTGACCCTTGGTCAAGGCCCCTAGCTGGTCGAGGCGCTTGGCAATCGTCGAGGTGAAACGCTTCTCGCCATGCACATCCGAGGTGCAGACCCGGAAGAAGGGCGCGCTGACCTGCGCCGAGCGATGCGTGCGGCCCAGCCCCTGGATGGCCGCATCGGCGCGCCAGCCGGGCTCCAGCAGGTAGTGCCGCCGCCGTTTCTGGTTCTTCGCCGTTTGCGCCGCGTGATAGGACCGGCCCGTCCCGCCCGCATCGGAGAAGATCAGGATATCCTTCTCACCATCCATAAAGGCTTGGGTCTCGGACGAATTGCTACTGGCGCTGCGCTTCTCGATGAAGAGATGGCCATCCTCGGCCTTGAGGGGCCGGATGGACCGCCCCGTGACCTCTGCGACGGCCTCGTCGCCAAAAGCCCAGAGGATCTGATCGAGCGCCGAGGGGATCGGGGCGAGCGTCATCAACTCCATCATGGCCGCATCGCGCAGGGCGAGCGCCTCGCGCGAGACAACCAGCGCGCCGGTCTCATCCCGCAAGGGTTCCGCCACCATATTGCCGTCGATCTCGACCAGCTTTTGCGCATGAATCGGGAAGGCCTGTTCGAGATAGCCCAGGACGTAGTCGCGCGGCGTTAGCGCACCCTCGACGAGTTCATCCTCCGGGTCCATCGTCTCAAGTCTGCGTTTCAGCAGGCTCTCACCTGTCGAGACCACCTGAATGACGCAAGCGTTGCCTGCCGCGAGATCGTCCTCGATGGCGCGGATGATGGTCGGGGCTTTCATGCCCATCAGGAGATGGTTGAAGAAGCGCTGTTTCGTGCTCTCGAAGCGGGACTTGGCCGAGGCGCGTGCGGCCGAGGCATTAGTCTCCCCCGAGGCATCGTTGACGCCGGTCGCTGTCAGCGCGGCCTCGAGATTGTGGTGGATCGTACGAAACGCGCCCGCGTAGGCGTCGTAGACCTCGATCTGGGCCGGGGTGAGCGCGTGTTCGAGCACGTCATACTCCACGCCATCAAAGCTGAGGGCGCGGGCGGTATAGAGGCCGAGCGTTTTGAGATCACGGGCGACCACCTCCATGGCGGCAACGCCGCCAGCTTCCATCGCCGACACGAAACTCTCGCGGCTCGGGAAAGGGTATTCGGGGCCTTGCCCCCAGAGCCCTAGCCGCGCGGCATAGGCCAGGTTGTGCACGCTCGTGGCACCCGTGGCCGAGATGTAGAAGACGCGAGCGCGGGGTGCTGCCAGTTGCAGCCGCAGGCCAGCAAGTCCCTGCTGGGAGGGTTTGACCCCCCTGCCCTGCTCGGACCCGGCCGCGTTCTGCATGGCATGGGCCTCATCAAAGGCCAGTACGCCTTCAAAGTCTTCGCCCATCCAGTCGAGGATCTGGCTCAGTCGCGTGGTGCCGCATTTGCCCGCGGACCGCAGCGTGGCGTAGGTGACGAAGAGGATACCGTCACCCATAGGGACGGGCTGGTCCGGTTTCCATTTGGAGAGCGGCTGGATGTCGGCTGGCGAGCCGCCGAGATCGGTCCAGTCGCGGATGGCGTCCTCGATGAGCGTGGCGGATTTGGAGACCCAGATCGCCTTCCTGCGCCCGGAAAGCCAGTTGACAAGGATGAGCCCTGCGCATTCGCGTCCCTTGCCGCAACCGGTGCCGTCGCCGAGAAAGTAACCAAGGCGATAGGCCCGTGCATCCGGGTCATCATCGACGCGCGTCAGCTTGGTCTGGTCGTCATCGATGGTAAACCGACCGGGCAGGTCGCGCCCATGGGCGTCATGCGCCATGATGATGGTTTCCAGCTGCGCCTCGGAGAGATGTCCCTCCTCGATCAACCGTGCGGGCAGGCGCAAGTCATCACTGCCCGTGTTTGAGGGCATGGGCGGGGCAACCGAGGCCATGGCGATGCTCTCGACGAGCGGCGTGGGATGTTCTTGCGCACCCGCGATCTCGATCCGCTGCGGACGGTAGCGCGCATAGATGTCCGAGATGGGCGTGTTGTCGCGCGGGATATCGAGGCTCTTGAAAGTGAGCGGGACAACGGCATTGGCCCGAGATTTGGAGGCGGCGACAGGCGCAGCAGCGGTCTTGCGCGGGGCAGATGATGGAACGATCGGTCGCGCATGAGGGATCGCTTCAGCCCGTTGGACGGGGCGCATCTCGGGCCGGGTCGCGGCAACTGCGTCGACAAAAGGAAGGGCTTCATCCAAGTCCCGGACACTGGCGCGGATCATTTCGCCGTCCTCCTGCACCTTGTCGAAGACCATCAGCTGGGTTTCGACAGAGGTGCCGAGCTTGCGATAGACCTGTCCCGGCATCGTCAGCGCCAATCGCGGCGTCAGGAGACCGCAGGCGCGGGACCAATGCGCGGCATCGCGTTCGGGCGTGAATCCCGGCGGCATGATCGCCACCAGCCGCCCGCCGGGTGCCAGGCGCTTTGCAGCCGCGATGAGATGCTTGGCGGCGATGTGCTTGTCTCGGGAGCGATCGACCGAGGAGGCGAAGGGCGGGTTCATCACCACGACCTCGGGTAGAACCGGCGTCTGCAGCAGATCATCGATATGCTCGCCGTCATGGCCTGTGACCTCGCCGCCGAAAACCGCGCGCAGGAGGCGCTGGCGAAAGGGGTCGATCTCGTTGAGCAGAAGCGTGGCACCGGCCCGGGCGGCGAAAGCAGCCAGGGCACCGGTGCCAGCCGAGGGCTCCAGAACGGTCTCGCCCTTGCGGATCGCCGCGGCCCGCAAAACCAGCGCCGCGAATGGCAGCGGCGTGGAAAACTGCTGTAGCCGGATCTGCTGCTCTGACCGGCGGGTTTCCGTAAGGAGACGTGAGGCGAGGAGTTTTGCGTTGGCGATGTCTGCTGTGGCACCGGCCCCACGCAGAAACACCTGGATGGCCGCTGCCTGCATCATGTCATAGGCCATGCGCCAGTCCCAGGCATCGCCGGCATCGCTGCCATGAAACGTCTCGCGCATGATGCGCGCGAGCGCTGAGCTACGCAGGGGCTGGTAGTCGACCTCCGTGCCGATCTGCTCGAGGGCAGAGACGAGGTTAGCGTCGGATTCAACAGGATTGGGGAGCGTTGAGCGGTGCTTGGACATGGGGGTTTCCTTTGGATCAGGGTCTGAGTTCCAAAGGACAAAAAGCCTGCTCTACACTTTGAAGGCGGAGAGCGGGCAATTTCTTAGCGGGGGGCCTGCACCCCGATCATGGCCACTGCTGCGCAGCATGAAGAACGCGCAAAATGGTCACCATCTCAGGGCTTTCAGCATAGACCACGATGTAGTTCGGCCGAACAACCATCTCCCTAGTCCCGTCCACACGGCCCGCGCGGTACATCTGAGGGCGTTCTGGAAGGAGGGACGTCTTGTGTTCAATCTCGTCTTTGAGAACTTGGGCGGCATCCGGGTTGTCGTCAGAGATGTAGTCAATGATTGCCAGCAAGTCGGCTATGGCCGTGGCTTTCCATTCAAGATTGGCAAGGCGCTTCCCGTCAATCAATGCCTGGGCGTCTTGCATCGCCTTGGCATGGGGCGTTGTGGGGCTTGGATCGTCCAGCGCTTCCTGTACCTTCGCCCGGAACCAGGCGTCATAGGCATCCGGATCAGCGGTCAATCCGGCAGGCAATCCGCCTTCTGCGGCCACGCGGGTTAGAAGAATACGCACCGCGTCGGAGAGCGTCAGACCGACGCCCGCAAGTGCGTCCGACGCCTGTGCTTTCAGCTGATCGTCAACACGGACATGAAGCATGGATGTTTGGGCAGGCATGGATGGTCCTCCAGTTGATGGGAATGATGTATCTCATTTGAGATACGAATTCAAGTCGGCAGTATGTGCGCGCGTAGTCCCGTGGTGTTGTCTCAGCGGGAAATTCAGCCACCCTGCCCCGCTAGGAACTCCGCCAGCACAGGACTGGCCGCGACTTTCGCAGAGCTGAGCAGCTCCGAGCCCGCAAGCGAGGCCTTCGACAGGCGTACGAGCCCACCGGTTTCCTCGATGCGGTAGCAGCGGCGTTTTTGCCGCCCACGCCTGTAGTGTGTCGCGGTGACGATCTGGCAGGTGCTGCCATCGGTGAGCGTCACGGGTGCTGCGAGCCGGATCTTGTCGCCTTCCTCGTAGTCAGGGATCGAAGCCCAGTCCCGGCAGCGCTGGCGCCAGTCCTGGGCGTAGCTGTCCGGGTCTTTCAGGTCGGAGAGGAGCTCGATCAGCCCAAGGGGAGCACGAGACTCGTTCGGGCCAGCGCTTTCCTCCATGTCCTTGTAGCCCCAGCAGCCGTCATCGTATCGGGTGAGGAAGACAGCCCCGAAAGTGATGGAGCCATCCGCATCGGTCACATAGGTCGTGTCCTCGACCGGCGAGCCATCGATACCTGTGACCCTTGCCGCCGCATACCAGGTGGAGCCCACCTTGCAGGCCTTGATCAGTTCGGTTCTGCGCATTTCGCCCTCGAAGGTGCAGAGCCGGGCGATTTCCGCTTTCTCATCCGCGTAGGATTTGACGCGGCCGTCGGTGTAGAAGAGCCAACCCATCTCAGAGTCCTTTCTGTCACTGGGGAAATTGTTGTCGCCAATGTCCCGAGAGGGCCGCAGGCCCGGCAGGGTATTGGCGATGCGTGTTTGAGAATGGGCGCGTTACGCCACCCTCCGGTCATCGATTTCCATCAGGGTATCGAGCGGCACGCGGTAGGGCTGCATGGCGTCGAAATCCTCGCAATTGCCGCAGTTCTGCACGATCGCGAAGGTGTCGCAGGCATCCTTGAGGATGACCCGGAAGGTGCCGCCGAGGCCCGAGGGCACTTCGTAGGTCCCGCCGATGAGATAATCCGAGGCCCGGCGCACGAAGACGCGGATGCTGTGGCCATCGGTGGCGAGCCGGATGGCCCCTCGCCCCCGGTCGATGAGCACCTGCACGTCATCCAGGATGTCGGTGTAGAACTGGCCGGTCAGATCGCGAAACGCCATGCGGCGCTGCGCCATCCAGTCGGTATCCCGAAATGGGTTCATGCCGTCGGCGAAGGCGAAGGAGGGATCGGCCTGTTCGGTGGTGACGATACGGGTGGTCGTGCCATCGATGCCGTTCGAGCGCAGATGCACACCATTGCCGACGATGAGGATCAGGGCCGGCCTGTCCACGGGCCCGTTCCAGTTGGGCAGGAAGGTCTTGCAGGCGCGCGCATGGGCGATCTGCGCCGCAACTGCGGAGGCAGAGAACTTGAGAATAGCCATCGGGATGTCTTTCTGTTCGGTTTGGAAGAGGGTCGACCCGCGCAGGGAATGCCTCGCGCGGGTCGCGTGATGGCTCAGGCCGCTTGCGCGACCTCGCCGTCAGGTTCCGGGGTTTCCGTGATCGGCGCCGTCTCATCACAGGCGCCACCGGCGGTCTGCATCATCGGCGGGCACCAGGCGGCCACGGCAGCGCGCTGCGCGTCCGTGAGTGTGGCGAAGGGTTCGGCGAAGAGCTTGTCGCAGAAGGCGACGATTTCCTTCTTGCTCGACGAGGCCAGCGTCACCGCCTCCTGGGCCAGACCCAGATCCTCGCCCAGAATCTTCAGGAGCCAGGCCTTCTTGAAACGATTGAACAGCGCCGCGTTCGGCGTCCAGTGGGCGCGGATGTCGGGCATGATCTCGATCTCGAAGTCATGCATTAGGCTGTCGCGCCGAGGATCCCGCGCGAAGCAGGACTGCGTGGTGCTGGCCGTGGCATAGGCGACGAGCTTGGCCTTCTCGCCGGCCTTCAGCGCGCGAAACGCCGCGAACTGATCGGCGGGCGGGCGGGTATCATCGAGCCACGAGAGGTCCAGCACATCATGCGCCGCGGCCACCTGCTCAAGGGAGGTCTCGTCAATCTCGTCCATCTTGGCGTGGTTGCGGTATTCCTTGCGGGCATCGATCTTGATCGCCTGCGTGACACTCATGCCGGTGCCCAGAACGTCGCTCACCAGCTTGAAAAGAGTCAGATCGAGCGTGGCCTCCGGATGCAGCGCCATCGCGGCGCCAAGGGCCATGGCTCGCTCGGTCTTGAGGTCCTCTGCCAGCGAGGCTGGATAAGTGATTTCTCCGGCGTCCGGGGCCTCCTCCCCTGTCGGATTACTCGCGGAGCCGCGCGCGCCCTCCTCTTTGACGGTGTCCTCGGGGCGGACGAGGCCCACATGGAGCGTGATCTGCCCACCCTGCCACGAGGCAATCACACCAGCGCGGACGAGGTCCTCGGCGCTGTAGGCCTCCTGCAGGTCGCGGGCTTCCTCTTCCAAGGCGTCCACGCGCTCGTAAAGGGCGTTGTAGGCACCGTCCTCGAGTCCCTCATTCTCCATCTCGAGCTGCAATTTCTCAAGCTCGGCGGTGATTTCATCCACGCGCTTCCGGGCAGCCTCATCAGGCTCGATCGGGCCGGGATAGACGCGGCCGTAGTCGGCCATGGTCGCGTAATCATAGCGGACCATCGCATCGGCCCAGGCAAAGCCCAGCCTCATACGGGCCTCTTCGGCAGCGGCACCGAGCTTTTCGAGCAAGATGGTCTCGACCAGCGCCGCATCCTCAAGCACGGAATGCTCTTCAAGAAGGTCAGCCGCGACTGCGCCGCCACGCGCCTCGTAGTCTTCGCGCACGAAAGCCCCAATATCATCTTTGACTTGCACCCCGCGGGATTTGAGCGCCTGCCGGACGGTATAGGCCTGCATATAGCCGCCGTCTTTCGTGAGCGCCTCGAAGACCTCGCGCTGCGCTTCCTGGCTCGGGTGCTCGGCGAAGGCCTTCATCGTGTCGAGCGTGATCACCTTGCCCCGGGCCGCGGCGCGGATGTCGGGGTGGATAAGGCCATAGCGCAACCGGCCTTTCACGGCGGCCACCGTGGTGCCGAAGGTCTTCGCGATCGTCTCGGGCGTCTGGCCGTCGACCTCCATCATCCGGGCGAAAGCCTCGAACTCGTCGATGGCATTCATCGGTGCCTGGGTGATGTTCTCGGCGAGCGACAGTGCCGTGGTGACGTCGCAGTCTTCCGGCACAAGGCGGCAGTCCACCTTGGTCTTCGCCGTGAACCCCTTGGCGGCCTTGTCGGCAACCAGCTCCTTCAGCGCGGCATAGCGCCGGCCACCGGCGAGGACAGCGTATTTGCCGTCGAGCTTCTGGACCAGGAGAGGCTGGAGCAGGCCCAGAATAGCGATACTGGCCTTCAGATGGGCGATGTTCTCGGGGTGATAGGTTCCGGCGCGTTGCTGCGCACATTGGCGGGATGCGGGACGAGATCGCCGATAGCGACGGTAAGGGGAGCAAAGCATGTGGTCATGGGATATCCTTCCAGGAGGGTGAAGTGTGGCCCGCGCGCTCACGCGCGTGACCAATCCCCGGCTTCAGGGATCACCACGACAAAAGGCCCACTTTCCCTTTGAGGGGTCAGCGGGCCTTCATCGTCTCAGATGTCAGGGTGAGGAGTCCCCTGCCCTACCAGTCGCGCGCCAGCATGATGGTCAGCACGCGCATGGTGGTGGCAGGATTGTCCGGGGTCTCAGCCCCATAGCGGAAGTCCGAGTCTGCTTCATAGAGATCGATCTTCCAGAACACGGTCTCTCCCCGGATCTCGACCGCCCCGAAATCATGCCAGCCCTCGGGATCATTCTCAGGCTCGAATGTATCGAACGCACCAGTCGCCTTCACCGCCTCGGCCATGAAGCCATCGCCGGCCTCCATAAGCGAGCGGGTGACATGCATGCGGCCCTGGATGGGTTGCGCGGGCGGCACCCCAAGGCATGCAAGTTTGCGAAACGCGTCGTTCTGCACCGCGATCACGGTCGGATCCGGACGGTCTAGCTGGGGTTGAACATTCATGGACATGGGGATCTCCTTTGAGAGGTTTGAAACACCCTTCTCAAAGCCCGCTTTTTCTTTTCCGCTTGGCGGATCAATCGAGGCCGAAGGCGCCCCACCCGAACAGCCCTTTGGGTCTGTAATTCGGGTTGGGGATGGTTTCGATCCAGCCGCCTTGTTCTTTGATGCTCTCGAGCGCTGCCGAGAGCGGATAAGCGCCCTCGGCAGCGCTCCACCAATAGGCACCGCGCTTGAAGGTGATGATCTTGCGGCGGCCGTCGTTGAAGCAGGCCACCCGCAGCGTTTTGGGTTCCTTACGTGACATGGGTGTCTCCGTTCTCCGTGCGGTCAGGCGGCCTCGGCACTGCGACCTGCCCTGCCCACCTCCGATCTGGCGATCAGATAATCACAGGCGCGCTGCGCGTCCGCGGCGTGCCGGAAGATCGCGCCCTTGTCCGACCGAAGGACCCGCAACCAGTTGTGCAGGTAGGCGGCATTCATCTCGAGCGTATGCGCCGTGAAGCCGAGCGTCTGACCCAGGAACACCGAGGTCAATTCCGCGACGATCTCCTCGCGCGCATAGGACGTGTTGCCAAACTTCGAGAACCCGAAATCACGGTTCAGTCGATGGGGTGCTTTCGTGGCATGGGCCAGCTCGTGCGCCC